>NZ_JASJSQ010000043.1:0-41679 GCF_030236855.1 Stenotrophomonas maltophilia group sp. Smal13 | reverse complement strand
AACGAGCACGCGCGGCCAAGCCTCCATGGACGGATTCACGGCGTCCCCTGCAAGCCCCACCCGCCCGACTCACCCCATGACACGCTCTCAGCGACCAACCGCAACGCCTTTGCAGACACCCGGACTCCCCGCATGCCGCCCCTGCTGAAGATCCGCTCCGAGCGCGGGCAGATGTCGGCCATCGAGCGTCGCATCGCCGACTTCATCCTCGACAACGCCCACCTGCTGCGCGACTACTCGTCCCAGCAGCTGGCCCGCGCGCTCGGCATCAGCCAGTCCAGCGTGGTGAAGTTCAGCCAGAAGCTCGGCTTCAAGGGCTACCCGGACCTGAAGTATTCGATCGGCCAGGACGTGGCCCGCGCGGGTGCCGACCCGCAACAGGCGCCCAGCGAACCCGACAGCGGCGATGACTACCTGCGGTTGGGCGACGCCCTGCGCCGCAGCAAGGCACAAGCCGAAGAGGAAACCCGCCAGGCCAATCCACGCGAGGAAATCGAGCGCATCGTGCAGCTGATCGACGGCGCGCCGAAGCTGTTCGTGTACGGCCTGGGTGATGACGGCCTGTACGCGCGTGAGTTCGCCATGCGGCTGTCCCTGCTCGGGCTGCTGGTGGTGCCGCATACCGACCCGATCCTGATGCTGGCCAACCTGTCGGCGGCACGCCCGGGTGACGTGCTGTTGATGTTCTCCGAGTTCGGCAACCTGCCCCAGCTTTCGCAGTTGTCGCGCCAGTTCCAGGACATGGGTGGCAAGGTGATTTCCATCACCCGCCACACCGCCAACCCGCTGCGCGCGCATGCTGATGCAACACTGGTGGTGTGTGCGCACGACCGCACGCCGCAGGTCGCGCAGCTGCTGTACCGTAGCGCCATGCACGCGCTGCTCGATTTCCTGTTCGTGCTGCTCTGCCACGCCAATCCGGATCGCCAGCAGCAACTGGCGGTGAACCTGGAGCGGATCGACCACCTGCTGGATTCCTGACCGGAGCGCACGTTGATGAAATCGCTGGTCCGCCTTGCCACCATTGCCGTGCTGCTTTCTGCAGCGATGTCCGCCCACGCCGCGCCGCTGGATGGCGCGCGCCAGCTGATCGTGGTCACCAGCGAAAGCTGGGACAGCACCGAGGGGCAACTGCAGGCCTATGTGCGCGATGGCAACGGCTGGCATGCGCATGGGCAGGCGTTCCCGGTGGCGCTCGGCCGTACCGGCAGCGCCTGGGGGCTGGGCCTGCATCCGGTACAGGCCGACGGCCCGCAGAAACAGGAAGGCGATGGCCGCAGCCCGGCCGGCGTGTTCGCGCTCGGCAGCGCCTTCGGCTATGCCATCACCCGCCCCGGCACCGCGATGGCCTACCAGCCCATGCTTGAAAGCAGCTACTGCATGGATGTGCCCGGTTCACCGTTCTACAACCGCATCGTCGATGCGAGGAAGGTCGGCAGCGCCGCGGTCAAGGGCTCCACCGAGCCGATGCGGCTGGACCTTCACAACCAGGGCGACGTGCGCTACCAGGAAGGCTTCGTGATTGCCCACAACCCGGACAACCAGCCCGGCAAGGGCAGCTGCATCTTCGCCCATCTGTGGCGCGCGCCCGGTGAGGCCACGGCTGGCTGCACCGCCATGCCGCAGCCACGCATGCAGGCGCTGCTGGACTGGTTGCGCCCGCAGGATACGCCGCGCTTCGTGCTGCTGCCGCGCGCCGAGTACACGCGCCTGCAGGCCCAGTGGCAGCTGCCCGCACTGAGCGGAGACGCCCGTTGAGCGCGCAGGACGAACCGCAGCTGCAGCGCGCGGTCAGCCGCTGGCAGATCGTCGGCCTGTCGATCAACGATGTGATCGGCAGCGGCATCTACCTGCTGCCGGCCGCCACCGTCGCCCTGCTCGGCCCCTTCAGCCTGTGGGGCGTGGTCGCCGCCGGCATCGTCGTTGCCCTGCTGGTGCTGTGCTACGCGCAGGCCGCCAGCTACTTCGATGAACCCGGTGGCAGCTACCTGTATGCCCGTGAGGCGTTCGGGCGATTCGCCGGGTTCGAGATCGGCTGGATGATCTGGTTGACCCGCATCAGCTCGGCGGCCGCATTGAGCAATGCACTGGCCGATGCGGTCGCGCGCTTCTGGCCGTGGGCCGGCGCCGGCATGGGCCGCATCGCGGTGATCGTGGTGTCGCTGGGCTTCCTCACCGGCGTCAACATCATCGGCGTGCGCTCGGCCGCGCGCACCGGCGTGGTGCTGGTGATCGGCAAGATGCTGCCGCTGCTGCTGTTCGTGGCCATCGGTGCGTTCTACATCGATCCGCAGCTGGCCTTCTCCGGCCAGCGCCCTGACCCGCATGACCTGCAGCGCATGGGCGAAGCCGCCTTGCTGCTGCTGTACGCCTACGCCGGCTTCGAGAACATCCCGGCAGCTGCGGGCGAGTACCGCAATCCGCGCCGCGATATTCCGTTCGCGCTGATCACCATGATCATCACCGTCACCGTCATCTATGGAGCGGTGCAGGTGGTGGCGCAGGGCACGCTGGCCGGGCTGTCCAGTTCGGCCACGCCGCTGGCCGACGCCGCCGCAGGCTTCGGTGGTGAGGCACTCGCGCTGATCCTGACCGTGGGCGCGACCATTTCCATCCTCGGCACCAACAGCAACACGATGATGATGGGCCCGCGCTTCCTGTTCGCGCTGGCGCGCGATGGCTACGGGCCGAAGATCCTGGCGCAGGTGCATCCGCGCTTCCATACGCCGGCCGCATCGATCCTGTGCCAGGGCCTGATCGCACTCGGCCTGGCGCTGTCCGGTTCGTTCGTGCAGCTGGCGCTGCTGTCGATGACCACGCGCCTGTTCGCCTACATCGGTACTGCCGCTGCAGTACTGGTGCTGGCCAAGCGCTATGCCGATCGCCCTGGTGCGTTGAAGCTGCCGGGCGGCCCACTGATTCCGGTATTGGCGCTGCTGCTATGTGTTGCCCTGTTCGCCAGTGCGAGCTGGCAGAACATTGCCGCTGCACTGGTCGCGTTTGCCATCGGCGCGGTGATCTACAAGCTGCCGCGCAAGGATGCCGACGCCGGGTGAGCGGAGCGCCGGGCCATGCCCGGCGGATTGATCTGGCGATCACGCTGCCGGACCGGGCCGTTAACCGCCTCGCAGGCACGATCAGGTTTCGTCCACAACGGAGCCCTTCCATGACCGAGTACCAGATTCCCGGCCGCGTACCGGACGACAGCACACCGCGCGATGCGGTCAGTAACTACTGGCGCGAACGCTACACGGCCGAGCCGTACTACGACGACCAGCTGTTCTTTGAGGACTACGAGCCGGCCTACCGCATCGGCCACGCCGCACGTGCGCGGGACATGATCCGCGCCTACGAGGAAGTGGAAGGCGAACTGGAATCACGCTGGGCCTGTGAACGCGGCCGCAGCCGCCTGGACTGGGCGCAGGCACGCAGTGCCGTTCGCCGTGGCTGGGAGGAAGCGCAGCAGGTGGAACCGCGCCTGGCACGCGGCCCCTGACGGACCCGATATGCGGCAACGCCGGGCATGGCCCGGCGCTACCGTTGCTGCATCATTCCTGTTCCGGCAGCGGCGGCACGATCGTGCTGCGCTTGCTCTCGCCGCCACCGGCGGCGATCAGGTCGCGGGTGTTCTTCTGCACCGCCACCGCACCGAACAGCGACAGCGCGAAGGCCATGCCGTAGAAGCCCTTCTCGCTCAGCACCAGGGTGGCGTTCCACAGGCCAACCAGCAGCAACAACAGCGCAGACAGCAATGCGAACCAGCACAGCGCGTAGTACAGGCCACTCACCGGAATGCCCTCGACACGGTCGCGCACGCTCTTCTGCAGCGACACCGCTGCGAACAGGCCAAACAGGAGCAGGGTGAGGTAGTAGCCCTTCTCGTTCAGCGGCATCTCCGCATTGAACAGGCCTATCAGGTAGGCCACCGCGCCGAGCAGCAGGGCCACCCAGGAGGCGGCAATGAAGGCCGGCGAGGGTCGATGGATGATCGGTGCGTTCATTGCGGTTCCTTGCAGTCAGGCGGGCATGCTTTGCCCGGGCGAACCCACCCTAGACGATCCCGCCGCCGCCGCACAGGGGGAAACAGGACCTTCGGGCCAGGACCGTCACCGCCCCGGTGGTATACAAGGGAGAGCCTGGCCATCCGCATCCCCTTCCGCTGGAGATACCCATGACCCGCACGCCCCTGCTGCTCGTCCTCGGCCTGTTGCCGATCCTCGCCACCACGGCCTGCAGTGCCGCCGGCCCCGATGCCAGTGGGCAGAAAGCTGCCGCTGCCAGCACAGACGCTGCCGACCAGCGACCGTTCACCGCATCCGAAATCAGTCGTTTCGACCAGCCGTGGGCAATGACCTTCCTGCCCGATGGCAGCCTGCTGGTCACCGAAAAGCGCGGCAAGCTGCAGCATCTGGACCTGGCCAGCGGCCAGAAACACGAGATCACCGGCGTTCCGAAGGTCGCCTACGGTGGCCAGGGTGGTTTCGGTGACGTGATCCTGCACCCGCAGTTCGCAAGCAACCACGTGATCTATCTCAGCTATGCCGAGGAAGGCACGCTGGACACCCGTGGCGCTGCCGTCGCACGCGCCACGCTGGCGCTGGATGCCAAGGGTGGCGGTGAGCTGAAGGACCTGAAGGTGATCTGGCGGCAGAGCCCCAAGGTCAGTGGTGAGGGCCACTACGGCCACCGCCTCGTCTTCGGCCCGGACGGCAAGCTGTGGATCAGCTCCAGCGAGCGCCAGAAGTTCGATCCGGCCCAGGACATGGGCGGCAATCTCGGCAAGATCATCCGCCTCAACGACGACGGCAGCCTGCCCGCCGACAACCCGTTCGCCTCGCAGGGCGGCGTGGCCGCGCAGGTGTGGTCGCTGGGCCACCGCAACATCCTCGGCATGGCCTTCGACGCCAACGGCAAGCTGTGGGCGCACGAGATGGGCCCAGCCGGCGGCGACGAACTGAACCTGATCGTGCGCGGCGCCAACTACGGCTACCCGATCGTCTCCAACGGCAACCACTACGACGGCCGCCCGATTCCCGACCACGATACCCGGCCGGAATTCGCCGCCCCGAAGGTGACCTGGACGCCGGTGATCTCGCCGGCCGGCTTCGTGATCTACAGCGGCACCCTGTTCCCGCAGTGGAAGGGCAGCGGCTTCATCGGTGGCCTGTCCTCCACCTCGCTGGTGCGCGTGGCCTTCGATGGTGACAGCGCGCGCGAAGCCGAACGCTTCAACATGGGCGAGCGCATCCGCGAAGTGGAACAGGGCCCGGATGGCGCGCTGTGGCTGCTGGAAGACGGCAACAAGGCGCGCCTGCTGAAGCTCACCCCGAAAACCTGACAGGATGGTAGTGCCGGCCGCTGGCCGGCACGTTTTCCCGCAACGGCCCCGCACGCGGGGCCGTCTGCGTTCATTGAATGGTGATGACCTTCACCTCGGTCTTCGTGCAGGCCTGGTCCAGGCACTGCCCGTTCAACCATACCTGGCCATCGCCGATCATCACACCCTGCTGATTGACGAAGACCTTGCCGAAGTCCTGTTCGGACACCGCCTTGACCACCGCCGGGGTGATGATCTTCTCGTAGTTGCGCTGGAACTCACCGGGGCCGGTGATCTTCCTTCCGTTAGCGATATTCAGCGGGAAGCGCACCTCTTCCACCACCGCAGCGCGATCACCACCGACCACCGCGGTCTTGAACGCGTTGAACACCTTCTCGTACTGCGCGGCGTCGCCGAGCAGCGTCTCAATGCGTGCACGCGCGTCTTCCGCGGGCGCATCCGTCGGTGCGGCGCCGGCCGGCTCGGCAGCAGCCTTCGCCGGTTCAGCCGCAGGCGTCGCCGCAACACTGGCCTCCATCGGCGGCGGTGCGTCCACCGCAGGCTCGGCCGGCGGTGCCGGCTGCGAACAGGCCGCCAGCAACAGGGCGGGAATCAACACAGCGATCGTGCGCATGCGCGGGCATCCATCGGTTCAAGAACACCGATGGTAGCGCCGCCCCAGTGAGGACAACAAAAAAGGGGACGGAGGGGATTAAGTCGTTAGTGGCACAAACGACTTAATCCCCTCCGTCCCCTTTTTCTCGATCAGGCCTTCAGCAGCTCGAACTGCACGGCTTCGCCTGCTGCCGACGAGGCGCAGACCCACAGGTCGAACTGGCCCGGCTCGGCACGCAGCACGCCGTCGCGGCCGGTGAACGCCAGCTGCTCGCGGGTCAGGGTGAACACCACTTCGGTCGACTCGCCCGGCTGCAGTGCCACCTTGCGGAAGTCCTTCAGTTCGCGCACCGGACGTACGCGGCTGGCCACGCGGTCGTGGATGTACAGCTGCACCACTTCCTCGCCGGCCACGTCGCCGCTGTTGGTCAGCGTGGTGGTGATGGTCAGGGTGTCGTCCCAGCCGAGCTGGCCCGCACTCAACTGCGGCACGCCATAGGCGAAGGTGGTGTAGCCGATGCCATGCCCGAACGGATACAGCGGCTCGTTCGGAATCTCGCGCCAGCGGGCCTTGAACTCCGACATGGTCGGCAGTTCCGGGCGGCCGGTGCGCGGGTGATTGTAGAAGTACGGCTGCTGGCCGGACACCTGCGGGAAGCTGACCGGCAGGCGGCCGGACGGGCTGTAGTCACCGAACAGCACATCGGCCACGGCATGGCCGGTCTGGGTGCCCAGGTACCAGGTCACCGCCACGGCCTGTGCATTGCGCACCGCGCCCTGCAGCGCCAGCGCGCGGCCATTGCGCAGCAGCACCACCAGCGGCTTGCCGGTCATCGCTACCGCCTCGGCCAGCGCCTGCTGTGCCGGCGGCAGGGTGATCTCCACGCGCGACTGGGCTTCACCGCTGTAACGCTGCGGTTCGCCCAGCGCCAGCACCACCACGTCGGCGCGCAGCGCGGCGGCAACGGCCGCTTCGGTACCGCCCGGAATCGCGGCTTCCAGATCGCAGCCCGGCACGATTTCCAGCAGCGCTTCATCGCCGATGGCGGCGCGCACGCCGGTTTCCAGATCCACGTAGCGCTGCTTGTCGCCGAACAGCGTCCAGCAGCCTTCGATGTTCTCGCGGTCCTGCACGAACGGACCGATCAGCGCGATCTTCTGCCCGGTCTTCTGCAGCGGCAGCACGCTGTCACGGTTGTTCAGCAGCACGATCGAACGACGCGCCGCATCGCGCGACAGCGCGTCATGTGCGGCAATGTGCGAGGTATCGGCTTCGCGCGCCGGATCCAGCGAACGGTACGGGTCGTCGAACAGGCCGATGGTTTCCTTCAGCCACAGGATACGGCGCACGCCTTCATCCAGCACCGCCATCGGCACCTCGCCGCTCTCGACCAGGCCCGGCAGGTGCTCGGCGTAGAAGCCGCTCTGCATGCTCAGGTCGAGGCCGGCGGTGAACGCCTTGGCGGTGGCATCGCGGTCGTCGGCGGCATAACCGTGCGCGACCAGTTCCATGTCGGCGGTGTAATCGGAGATCACCACGCCCGGGAACTTCCACTCACCGCGCAGGATGTCGGTCAGCAGTTCGGCGTTGGCGCTGGCCGGCACGCCGTTGATGTCGTTGAACGAGGACATCACGGTGATCGCGCCGGCGTCGAACGCAGCCTTGAACGGCGGCAGGTGCACGTCGCGCAGGGTCTGCGGCGAGATGTCCACCATGTTGTATTCCATGCCCGCCATCACCGCGCCATAGGCGGCGAAGTGCTTCGGCGTGGCCAGCAGCGAATCGGCAGCGCGCAGGTCGCTGCCCTGGAAGCCGCGCACGCGGGCGGCGGCGAACGCACACCCCAGCACCACGTCCTCACCGGCACCTTCGGCGCCACGGCCCCAGCGCTGGTCGCGGGCGATGTCCACGGCCGGCGCATAGGTCCAGTGCAGGCCAGCAGCGGTGGCTTCGATGGCGGTGGCGCGTGCGGTGCGCTCGGCCAGCTCCGGCTCGAAACTGGCGGCCTCGCCCAGCGGGATCGGGAACACGGTACGCATTCCGTGGATGACGTCGGCGGCCAGGATCACCGGAATGCCCAGGCGGCTCTCTTCGGTGGCGACCTGCTGGATGCGGCGGCCCAGCTCGGCGCCCACACCATTGAACAGCGAGCCGACCTTGCCCTCGCGCACCTGCTGCAGCACCTGGTCGGCATTGCGCACGTTGGCTTCCGGGTTCACGTCCGGGGCGAACGGGCGGACCATGTCCGCGAAGACACCCAGCTGGCCGACCTTTTCCTCGACGGTCATCTGGGCAATGAGGGATTCGATGCGATCGGAGGCCACCGGCAGTCCTTGATGAAAACGTTTACAAGCCCGGCATTCTAGCGATCCCGGGCGATTTGGCGAGAGGTTTCTTCATTCAGTTTCAGCCACCAGCGGGGTCCGTATGGCCCCGCCGGGGGCACCGCAGCTTACTCCGAGCCGGCCAACTGGCGCTGCCCGGCCATCAACATGGCGTCGCTGGAGGCCTGGAACACGCGCAGGCCGAACGCCGGCAGGATCGCCAGCAGGTGGTCGAAGATGTCCGACTGCACCGCCTCGTATTCACCCCAGGCGGTGCTGCGGGTGAAGCAGTACAGCTCCAGCGGCAGGCCCTCGGTGGTCGGCTGCAGCTGCCGCACCAGCAGGGTCATGTCGGTATGGATGCCCGGGTGACTGCGCAGGTAGCGCTCCACGTACGCACGGAAGGTGCCCAGGTTGGTCACCCGGCGGCTGTTGACCTCGGCCACGCCCTGCTCGCGCAGGCGCCCGTTCCACTGGCCCAGCTCCTGCTCCTTGGCCTGCAGGTAGTCGCGCAGCAGCGCGAATTCGCCGAGGAAGGCCAGATCACCCTCGTCCAGGAAACCGACGCTGTGCTGGTCCAGGTACAGCGCGCGCTTGATGCGGCGGCCACCGGCCTCCTGCATGCCACGCCAGTTCTTGAACGACTCGGTCACCAGCTTCTTGGTCGGGATGGTGGTGATGGTCTTGTCGAAGTTCTGCACGGTGATGGTGTGCAGCGCGATGTCGATCACATCGCCGTCGGCGTTCTGGCTGGGCATTTCGATCCAGTCGCCGATGCGCACACGGCCATCGCCACTGATCTGCACACTGGCCACCAACGACAGGATGGTGTCCTGGAAAATCAGCATCAGCACCGCCGTGGCCGCCCCCAGGCCGGTCACCAACGGCCCCAGTTTCACCCCCAGCAGCGTGGCGATGATGGACAGGCCGGCGGCCACGAACACCACGATCTTGACCACCTGCAGGTAGCCCTTGATCGGCTTGTTGCGCGCATCGGGCTTGCGCTCGTACAGGCTGTTGGCCGCGTCCAGCGCATGTGAGAACGCCATCGACACCGTCAGTACGGCCCATACGATGCACAGCTTGATGATGACGTTGACCAAGCCGGGTGGCAGGTCGGGAATGAGGGTGATGCCCGAGGCGATCACCTGGCTGGGCACCACGTTGGACAGGCGCGAGATGACCCGCATCAAATGGCTGCCACGCCCGGACTCGGCACCCGGCAGGCGCTGCAGCAGGCGCCGCAGGCCACGCACCAGGATGCGCTTGGTCACCCAGTTGGCCAAGCCCGCAGCGATCAGCAGCGCCGAGATCATCAACGCCAGGTAGGCGCCGGGATAGGGTTCCAGTGTGTTCTGCAGCTTTTCCAGCCACTGTACCGCCACCACCGCGTCCACCATCAGTTGTCTCCTTGCGTTGTCGTTGTTGTTGGGGGTGCCGGCCAGCGGCCGGCACTACCGGATCAGTCCCGCGAGCGCTCGATGATCACGCCCACCGCGCGCGCGCCGCGCACCGCGCCCGGCTTGCTCAGTTTCAGGCGCAGCCACTTCACGTCGAATTCGTCCAGCACGATCTGTGCGCAGCGCTCGGCCAGGGTTTCCACCAGGCCGAATTCCGACTCGCGCACGAACTGCTCCAGGCGCTTGCTCACCGCCTTGTAGTTCAGGGTATGGGCGATGTCGTCGGAGGCCGCGGGACGACGGTTGTCGAAGCCCATCTCCAGGTCGAACACCAGGTCCTGGCGGATCCGTCGTTCCCAATCGTAGATACCGATCAGGGCGTCGATCGTCAGCCCCTCGATGAAAACCTTGTCCATTGCGCTTAACCAGCCCGAATACAGGGGGCCATGGTAACGGCACGGCGGTGAGCCTGCCCGGAACGGGCGGTGGGTGGCCGGCAGGAACGCGGCTCCAGAAAAGACAAAGGGCCCTGCTAGCGGGGCCCTTCGGTACCTCTCAACGTCCCCAGGGGAAGCTGGAATTCAGCCGCGAGTCCCGGAGCACACGCCGCAAGGTTAGGAGTGCCCCCCTGACCAGTCAATTGGCAAATGCGTCACGGCAGACGACCGGGTGAAAAACCGAGCCGATCCACGAAAGAACACTGACGATCATGATGCCGTTTTCTGATGTTCCTGCATCGTTCCCAGGGTCAAGGTGAAACCACGTTCCCTGGGAGTGAGTTGATGAAGGAAAGCAGGATCCTGCAGGCAGCTCTATCCAGGCAGAGATGGTCGACCTACGAGCGCATCGCTTCTCGTTGCGTAGCCGATCCAGCCACGCTCTATGCCTGGAACATGCAGATGTGTGCTGCTCTCCTGCCACCGTTGCACATCTGTGAAGTCGTGATCCGCAATGCAGCAGCTACGGCGCTGGTGCATCGCTATGGTCGATGCTGGCCCTGGCATCCAGCGCTGCTGCGCAGCCTTCCTGCCCAAGGCGCCCTTGCCTCGCTATGCGATGTCCGCGGCAGCGCCGGAGCTCCACGGGATGTACCGGAGGTCATCGCCAAACTGCGATTCGGCTTCTGGCAGCAATTGTTCGCTCGACGGTTCGAGCATTCGATCTGGGCCGGGACCATGGGCCTGGCGCTGCCACACGCACCCTCGGTGCCGCTGTCCGTCCTGCGTCGGTCCATCCATGCCGACCTCGACCGCATCCGCCTCCTGCGCAATCGGATCGCCCACCACGAACCCATCCTGGAACGCGACATCGGTGCCGACCTGGCGGCGATCGGACGGCTGATCCACGCCCGCTGCCCGCATACGCTGGGCTGGCTGCAGCGCCATGAGCGGGCGACAACGGTGTTGGCGGCGTCGCCGTTGGCAGGGCGTCCGTAATGTGTAGCCGGGCGTAGCCCGGCGCTACGGAGGCCTGCCTGTAGAGTCGATCGAGCGGTTCGCGCGGCCGGGGGCTCAGACCGCCGGCAGGGTCGCCATGTCCCAGCGGGGGGTGACGTCCACCTTCGGCGGGCTGTGCTGGCCGGCCTGCAGCCGCAGCGCGCCGGCGAAGGCGATCATCGCGCCGTTGTCGGTGCACAACGCCGGCCGCGGGAAGCAGGCACGGCCGCCAAGGCGCTCGGCCATCTGCTGCAGGCGTGCGCGCAGGCGCTTGTTGGCGCCGACGCCGCCAGCCACCACGATCACGTTGGTGCCGGCCGCTTCCAGCGCGCGCTCGCATTTGATCGACAGAGTCTCGACCACGGCGTCTTCGAAGCCCCGAGCGATGTCGGCGCGGGTCTGTTCGCTCTGGTCACTGTCGCGCCAGGCCATCAGGACCTGGGTCTTCAGGCCGGAGAAGCTGAAATCCAACCCCGGGCGGTCGGTCATCGGCCGCGCGAAGCGGTAGACACCCGGCGTGCCCTGCTCGGCCAGCCTGGCCAACTGCGGGCCGCCCGGATAGGGCAGGCCCATCATCTTGGCGGTCTTGTCGAAGGCCTCGCCGGCGGCATCGTCCAGGGTTTCGCCCAACAGGCGGTACTGGCCGATCGCGTCCACCGCCACCAGCTGGGTATGGCCACCGGACACCAGCAGCGCCACGAACGGCGCTTCCGGCGGGTCGTCCTCCATCAGCGGGGCCAGCAGGTGGCCTTCCATATGGTGTACGCCCACCGCCGGCACCTCCAACGCCCAGGCCAGCGACCGCGCCACGCCCGCGCCGACCAGCAGCGCGCCGACCAGGCCGGGACCCGCCGTGTAAGCCACGCCGTCGATGTCGTCTACGCCCAGACCGGCGTCGGCCAGGGTCTGGCGTACCAGTGGCAGCAACTTGCGGACGTGGTCGCGGCTGGCCAGTTCGGGCACCACACCACCGTATTCGGCGTGCAGGGCGATCTGGCTGTAGACCGCATGGGCGCGCAGGGCCGCGCTGCCGGCCAGGTCGGTGTCATACACCGCCACGCCGGTCTCATCACAGGAAGATTCGATGCCAAGGACTCGCATGCCTGCTATTATGACGCCCCTGCCGCCCCCTCGGGGGACGTGCAGGTCTCACTGCTTTCGAACCTCTGGCCCGTATTCAGGGTTGGCCGCTTGCAGTTTGTCTATTCGCCGCTATAATGTGCGGCTCGCCGGGCGTGACCCGGTTCTACTGTGTCCCGGAGATTCCATGCCCAGCGTCAAAGTCCGCGAGAACGAGCCCTTCGAGTTTGCTCTTCGCCGCTTCAAGCGCACTTGCGAAAAGGCCGGTGTGCTGGCCGAAACCCGCAAGCGCGAGTTCTACGAAAAGCCGACCCAGGAGCGCAAGCGCAAGGCCGCCGCTGCTGTGAAGCGTCAGCTGCGCCGCTCGTCGCGCGACGTTACCAAGCGTCAGCGCCTGTACTGATCGGACGCATCTTCATTGCGATGGGCTTGCCTGTCGCGATGGAGCCGAAGCCGGCACGCGCGAGCGTCGCCGGCTTTTTGCGTTTCCGGGTTCGGGCATCCGCCCCGCCCCACCTACCACCACGAGGTTCCTCATGAGCATGAAGCAGCAGCTCACCGAAGACATGAAGGCCGCCATGAAGGCGGGCGAGAAGCACAAGCTGGGCGTGATCCGCCTGATCAACGCCGCCATCAAGCAGCGCGAAGTGGACGAGCGCATCGAGCTGGATGACACCGCCGTGATCGCCGTGCTCGACAAGATGGTCAAGCAGCGCAAGGACTCGGTCAGCCAGTTCGAAGCCGCCAACCGCGAGGACCTGGCCGAGATCGAGCGCGCCGAGATCGTGGTCATCGAAGCCTACCTGCCGGCCAAGATGGGCGAAGCCGAGATCGTCGCCGCGATCCAGGCCGCCATCGCCGAGACCGGCGCTTCCGGTCCGGCCGACATGGGCAAGCTGATGGGCGCATTGAAGCCCAAGCTCGCTGGCCAGGCCGACATGGGTCTGGTCTCCAAGCTGGTCAAGCAGCAGCTGGCGTAAGCCATTGCCGGGGTCGGATCCCTTTCGCATCGCGGAAGGGCTCTGACCCCATTGATGCACCCGCTTCACCGCACCTTCGACCCCCGGCTGCTACAACATCCCCATGGTCGAGCAATCGCACTCCCCCGCCGACACGCGTCCCCACGGCATTCCCGCACGGCTTCGCCACTACGCTGACCGCCTGCAGGACAGCTTCCCGATGGCCGTCGCCAAGCGCTTCGTCGAAATCGACGTGCTGACCCAGGCCGCCTCGGTCTCCTTCTACGCCCTGCTGTCGATGGCACCGCTGCTGGTGCTGCTGCTGTGGCTGACCGCCTCGCTGTACCCACCAGCACAACAGACGTTGATCAGCCAGATCGGTTCGGTGGCCGGCAGCAGCGTGGCCAGCGTCGCCGACACCGTGCTGCACAACGCCAACAGCCAGCCCAGCGTCGGTTCATTGGCCGGGCTGTGGAGCACGCTGCTGCTGTTCATCGGCGCCACCGCCGTGTTCGCCCAGCTGCAGAACGCGCTGAACCGGATCTTCCACACCAGCGGCCAGCGTCTGGAAGGGGTCAAGGCCTGGCTGCGCAAGCGCGTGTTCTCTTTCGGCGTGGTGCTGGCGCTGGGCTTCCTGCTGATCCTGTCGATGACCGCCACCACCGCACTGCAGGTGGTGTTCGCGCAGCTGCCCTCGGTGCTGCCGGCGATCGGCTACCTGACCTCGCTGCTGCTGTACACGCTGGCCTTCGCCTTCCTCTACCACTACCTGCCGGACCGCCGCGTGGCCTGGCGCCAGGCCTTCATCGGCGGTGCCATCACCTCGGTGCTGTTCACCCTCGGCCGCTATGGCATCGGCGTCTACATCGCCACGGTGGCCCCGGGTAGCGCCTACGGTTCGATGGGCGCGCTGGTGATCTCGCTGGTCTGGATCTACTACGCCACCGCCGTGTTCTTCGTCGGTGCGTTGATGACCGCGGTGATCGACGAACGGCAGCATGCACGGGCGCAACTGGCCAGGGCCGGGGCCGATGCGGAACAGGCCAGCCCCGGCACCGCCAGCGAGTAAACTAGGGGAACCTGCCGCCCCTGCTGCGCGCCCTGCGGCCGCGCCCCGTTCTGTTGCCCATGGCCCGTATCCCCGACGCTTTCATCGACGATCTGCTCGCCCGCTCCGACATCGTCGAGGTGGTGGGCAGCCGCGTGCCGTTGAAGCGACAGGGCAAGGAATACGCAGCGCGTTGCCCGTTCCATGACGAGCGCTCGGCGTCGTTCACGGTCTCGCCCACCAAGCAGTTCTATCACTGCTTCGGCTGTGGCGCGCACGGCACCGCGATCAGCTTCCTGATGAACTACGACCGCCTCGAATTCCTCGACGCGGTGGATGAACTGGCCAAGCGCGCAGGCATGGAAGTGCCGCGCAGCGAGAATCCGCGCAGCCCCCAGCAGCAGGACGACAGCCGCGAGCTGTACTCGGCGCTTGAGGCGGCCACGAAGTTTTTCCAGAGCAACCTGCAGGGCAGCGACAAGGCCCGCAGCTACCTGGATGGCCGCGGCGTGGATGAAGAGAACCGCGCGCGCTTCCAGATCGGCTACGCGCCGGATGGCTACAGCGGCCTGCGCGATGCGCTGGGCAAGGACGAGCGGCGGATGAAGCTGCTCGACCGCGCCGGCCTGTTCTCCAAGAACGATCGCGGTCACGTCTACGACAAGTTCCGCGACCGGGTGATGTTCCCGATCTTCGACCGCCGCGGCCGGGTGATCGCCTTCGGTGGCCGCGTGTTCGAAAAGGACGACGGCCCCAAGTACCTCAACTCGCCGGAAACCGCGCTGTTCCACAAGGGCCGCGAACTGTACGGACTGTGGCAGGTGCGCCAGGCCAACCAGAAGATCGAGCGGCTGATCGTGGTCGAGGGCTACATGGACGTGGTCTCGCTGTTCCAGTTCGGGGTCACCCAGGCGGTGGCAACGCTGGGTACCGCAACCACGCCGGAACATGCCGAGCTGCTGTTCCGCAACGCACCGGATGTGTTCTTCTGCTTCGATGGCGACGCCGCCGGCCGCCGCGCCGGCTGGAAGGCGCTGGAGTCGGTGCTGCCGCGCATGAAGGATGGCCGCCAGGCCTTCTTCCTGTTCCTGCCCGATGGCGAAGACCCGGACACCATCGTGCGCAAGGAAGGCGCCGAGGCCTTCAACGAACGCCTGAAACAGGCCACGCCGCTGTCGCAGTTCTTCTTCGACGAGCTCACCCGCGAAATCAACCTGGGCACGCTCGATGGCAAGGCGCGCCTGGCCGAGCGCGCAAAGCCGATGCTGGCGCAGATTCCCGACGGCGCCTTCGGCGACCTGATGAAGCAGCAGCTGGCGCAGCTGACCGGCCTTGGCGGCAATGCCCAGGCAGCGCGCGCACCGATGCCGCAACGCCAGCCGCAGCGGACGATCCAACCCGTGGCCAAGCGCAGCCTGGTACGCGGCGCGATCGCCGTACTGCTGCAGCAGCCGTCGCTGGCGCTGACGCTGGGCGGCAAGCACCACTTCCAGGGCCTGCGCCTGCCGGGCGTAGAGCTGCTGCTGGAGCTGCTGGACCTGGTCGAGCAACGTCCGGACATCAGCACCGGCGCACTGCTGGAGCACTTCGACGGGCGTGAGGAGCAGGCGTCACTGCACACGCTGGCCGCGCAGACGATGCCCGGCGACGACGCGATGTGGACCCAGGAACTGCACGATGCCGTGGCCCAGCTGGAGAAACAGCTGCTGGTGCAACGTCTGGAGGAGTTGTTGGCAAAGCAGCGCCAACAGGGTCTGGACGATACTGACAAATACGAACTGCGCGAGCTGCTGAAAGCGCGGGCCGGACTGCGCCTGTAGCGGCAGAACGTTTTCACGGAGAGGACCATGCTGCTGCGCCTGACCTGCCTGCTGTTGTTGTCGCTCTGCCTGCCGCTGACGGCCCTGGCCGAAGACGCGCCCCTGAACGAAGTCCGCCCCGGCCTGTATGCCGGCGGCCAACCCAGCGCCACACAGCTGCAGGCCCTGGCCGCGCAGGGCGTGCGCACCGTGATCGACCTGCGCCAGCCCGACGAAGACCGCGGCTTCGATGAAACCCGGGTGGCCGAATCACTGGGTCTGCGCTACGTACGCATTCCGGTGGCCGGCGCCGACGGCCTGGATGCAGCCAACATCCGTGCCGTGCACCAGGCCCTGCAGCAGAGCCAGGGGCCGGTGCTGCTGCACTGCGCCTCCGGCAACCGCGCCGGTGCCGTGCTCGGCCTGGTCAATGCACGCTACGAACACGCCAGCCCCGAACAGGCCCTTCAGCTGGGCCAGCGTGCTGGCCTGAAGTCGCTGGAAGCCGCCACCCGCCAGCGCCTGGCCACGCCGGTCACCTCGCCCTGAACCCTCCGCACCAAGGACTCTGCCCACCATGACCCGCTGGTGGTCGCGCCTGCGACCGGACAACTTCACTCTCGCCCTGCTGTGCACCGTCGGCCTGGCCTCGCTGCTGCCGATGAAGGGCGCCGCCGCCATCGTCCTCGATGATGTCACCACCGTCGCCATCGCCGCGCTGTTCTTCCTGCATGGCGCGCGCCTGCCGCGCGAGTCGATCATCGGCGGCATGCTGCACTGGCGGCTGCACCTGACCATCCTGGCCTGCACCTTCATCCTGTTCCCGCTGCTGGGGCTGATGTTCAAGCCACTGTCGGGCTGGCTGCTGACCCCGGAGCTGTACCTGGGCGTGCTGTTCCTGTGCACCCTGCCCTCCACCGTGCAGTCGTCCATCGCGTTCACCTCGATGGCGCATGGCAACGTGCCCGCAGCGGTGTGCAGCGCTTCGTTGTCGAGCATCCTCGGCGTATTCCTGACCCCGCTGCTGCTGACCGCGCTGGCCGGCACCTCCGGCGGCATCCACGATCCGCTGCATGCGATCGGCGGCATCATGCTGCAGCTGCTGGTGCCGTTCGTGGCCGGCCATCTGCTGCGGCCCTGGATTGCCGGCTGGGTGGAGAAGCAGCGCGCGCTGCTGCGCTACACCGACCAGGCCACCATCCTGCTGGTGGTGTACTCCGCGTTCGGCGAAGCGGTGACCGAGGGCCTGTGGAGCAAGACACCGCTGCTGTCGCTGTTCGCGGTAGCAGTGGTCGCCGCCGTGCTGCTCGGCATCGCCATGCCGCTGATCACCTTCCTCGCCCGCCGCCTGCACTTCAACCGCGAGGACGAGATCGCCATCGTGTTCTGTGGCTCGAAGAAGAGCCTGGCCACCGGTGTGCCGATCGCCAAGGTGTTGTTTGCGGGTGGCAGCCTCGGCGCCATCGTGTTGCCGGTGATGATCTACCACCAGATCCAGCTGATCGTCTGCGGTGTGATCGCGCAGCGGTATGCGAAGCGCGTGCCCTGATTGGGCGCGCGGGTTTTTGTAGAGAGCCCATCCACGCGCGGCGTGGATCTACCAAACCGCGGATGGCGTGAACCCGCAGTAGATCCACGCCATGCGTGGATGACGCATACGCCGCCGCTAATCCACGATGGCCGCGGCGATGTCGTGCAGCACTCGGGCGTTGCGCTCCACGTCGCTGCCCGGCTCGCCCGTGACGGTCAGACTGTAGGTCTTGCTGTCTCCCGTCCAGGCAAGCTCAACCCGAGTACGGCCGACACTATCCACAACCTTCCCGAGGTGAGCGGGCTTGCCGTCCACCACGGTGTTCTGCGCCTCCGCGATGACCTCGATCTGCATGCCCGCAGCGAGTAAGTTGTTCTCGCTGAACTCCACGATGCCGACACCCTCCAGCCGGTAGAAACGGCTCAAGCCCGAGGACTTTCCACCCTCCAACGCACCACTGGGCTCCATGCCAATCATCTCGGCTGCACCCAGCAGGCTGCTTTCCAGCCTGCTGGGTGGCTGCGGCAGGCGCTGGCGTAGTTCTGGAGTTGAGCGGTGAGTCCGCGGCACGGCAGCCAGCATTTCGGCCTGCGTTGGGATGCTCCCTGCTGCAACCCGCACGACACCGTTGGATCGTTCGATGTCATCGCGAAGCTGCCGCTTCACTTCTCGGGGGGCATCAAGGTCTGCCAGTTTCACCATCTGGTAGCTGCCCACGCTGGCGGACGATCTTCCCATTGCCGAGGCCTCCTGCGTTGCAGCCTGCATGGCGCGTTGGTGTAGCCAGCTCCCTACCGCATCGGGAGCAGGTTCATTCTGGGATGCTTGAGCTGACATCGACATGGCCAGCGAGAATGCGATAAAGCAAAGAATCTTCATGATGCTCACCACTCCGAAAGCTGGCAATCGACCGCACTCGTGGATTGCGTAAATACGCGTCCGCCCAGCACCCATGTGTGATATCCGTGAACAACCATTCGTTCTGGATCACTGCCATCGCCTGCGTAAAATCGCCAGGTGTACAGTCCATTGTTAGGCGCACCGAAAGCATGCTTCGGCTCAATGTTCCCGAGGGGAACGTGCCTGGTTACGGCCGCCCCCTGAAAATTGCGAAACTGGGGCCGTTCATAGGTCACGGATTCGTTGATGAATCCAATGCAGTTGGCCCGACTCAGTGCTTTTACTTCTGCTGCCGCATTGCCAGCCAGGCAGGCAGGTAAGCGCGGCACACAGAACGATGGGCAGAGAAACATGACATCTCATGGATTGCTCCACAGAATTGCGAGTCATCCCGCAATACCTGTGTATCTACTGTTGATGATCCGGTCTGGTGGAACAGTCGGTATCTGTGACGCCTTGCGTGCAGGAAGCTGACAGCGCGGCAAAACCCTACAGCGCGACGGCTTGGTCGGTGGGCGCAGTTGCAGCCCTCCCGGGCGAAACCCGACACTGGCTGCGCCGGGTTCCGTGAGAGCCCATCCACGCATGGCGTGGCTCTACTCCCACCGATGGCGTGAACCACCAGTAGATCCACGCCATGCGTGGATGGGTTGCCTGCCGTTACGGGCCCACCAGCGTGCCGACGCTCAACTCCGGCATCCACACCCACAGGTCGTACGGCCGTTTCGCATCGGCATCGACCCGCGGCGCCGTGGCCACCTGCTCTGGAAGTGACCGCGCCACGCAGCGGCCCGCGCATCCCCACGCCTGACCACGCTGCGCGCCCAACCGTACGCTGTAGATATCCAGGTCCCGCAGCTGCGACGCCATCGGGTACATCTGCATTTCCGGCGGCATACCTTGCGGGCGCTGCAGCATGGCGTGCACGTTGCCGGTCAGCACCAGCATGCGTGCGCCAGCCGGCAGTCGCCGGTACAGCCGCCGCAGCTCGGCCGCCATGCGGTCATCGCGTGCCTGGTTGCCGCCATCGCTGTTGTCGACGTCATAGCCGACCACATCGATGGCACGACCCTGTGCCTTCAGCGCACGCAGGTCTTCGATCATCGCCAGCATGTCGCGGCTGCGACGGCCGTCATGCTGGTCATCGCGCACGGTCCAGAACGCGCGGCCATGCAGGTGCTGGCGCGCCGCGGCCCCGCCATCGGATTCCAGATAGTCGTGCAGCGCAGGGTTCTCTGCACGCGGCAGTTCCAGGGCCAGCAGGACAGGGCCGTTACGGCTGTAGTCGTCCACCAGCTGGCGTACCAGCAGCGGTGTCTCGCGGGTACCGTGAAATTCACCCAGCACCAGCAGGCGATGCTCACCGGCGTGCTGGCGGATCTGCACGGCGGTGTCGTCGGCATGCGCACTAAGGGCCATGCCCAGCGTCAGCAGCAGCGCCGCAGTCCAGCGGAAGATCGAATGCATCCCTGCGCCTTCCTTCCCTTGAGGTCAGGAACAGCAATGGCGACACAGCAACCGCGGTTCAAGTAGATCCACGCCATGCGTGGATGCGCCCACCATCAGACCGGGTCAGAGCCCCGACGGGGATCCGCCCCCGAGTCGAGCATGGCTCGACTCTACAGCCAGGGCAGGATCCAATGGTCCACCAGCAGGAAGGCGAACAGCGCCATCAGGTAGACGATGGAGTAATAGAACATCTTCATCGAGAACAGTTCGTCCGGCGGATTGAGCATGCGCCAGGCGTACCAGAGGAACACCGCATTGAGCACGATCGCGCCGCCCAGGTAGAACGCACCGCTCATGCCCACCAGGTACGGCAGCAGGCAGACCAGCGCCAGCACCACCGAATACACCATGATCTGCTTGCGGGTGTGCACCACGCCGTGGGTCACCGGCAGCATCGGGATCTCCGCTTTGGCGTAGTCCTCGCGGCGGAAGATCGCTAGCGCCCAGAAGTGCGGCGGCGTCCAGATGAAGATGATCAGCACCAGCAGCGACGAGTACGCCCAGTCCGACGAACCCTGCATGCCGGTCACCGCAGCCCAGCCCAGCATCGGCGGCATCGCGCCGGCCAGGCCACCGATGACGATGTTCTGCGAGGTCGCACGCTTGAGGTACACGGTGTAGATCACCGCGTAGCCGATCAGCGAGGCAAAGGTCAGCACGGCGGTGATCAGGTTCACCCACAGCACCAGGATGACCATCGACAGCACGATCAGCACGCCGGCGAACACCAGCACCTGCCACGGCTTGACCTTGCCCACCACCAGCGGCCGCCACGAGGTGCGGGCCATCTGCGCATCGATGTGCGCATCCAGCAGCTGGTTGATCGCCGCGGCCGCCGAAGCGGCCAGCCAGATGCCCAGGAAGCCGAGCACGCCTGCGCGCACCTGCTCCCAGCTGGGCACGCCGGGGATGGCCAGGACCATGCCGACCAGGGCGGTGAAGACAATGAGGGCAACGACCTTGGGCTTGGTCAGGTCCCAGTACTGGCGGTAATTGGAAAACATGGAATCAGTCCGGGGCACGCAGGCGGGCCAGCAGGCTGACCAGCACGAACAACAGGGCAACGGCCACGCCGTTGTGGGCCACCGCCACTTCCAGCGGCAGCGCCAGCTTCACATTGAGGATGCCGAGGGTGACCTGCAGCACCAGCAGCGCGATCAGCGCGCTGGCCCAGCCACGCATGCTCGGCAACCGGAACAGGCGCACGCCCAGCCACAGCAGGTAGACGGCCACCACCACCGCGAACAGGCGGTGCGCCATCTGGATGGCGATACGCGAGGCGCCATCCAGCACGCCGCCTTCGTAGTCCACGCCGATGCCACGCCACAGGGTGAAGCCTTCGACGAAGTTGTGCTGCGGCCACCACTGGTTGGCGCAGCGCGGGAAGTTGTCCAGCGAGGCGCTGCCACCGCCGCAGGCCAGCGCCGCGTAATTGGCGCTGACCCAGCCCCCCAACGCGATCTGGGTGACCAGCACCGCCACGCCGATGCGCAGCAGCCACTTCAGCTTCGGCGCCTCGGCCAGCGTGATCGGCATGTGCGTCGCGCGCCAGGCCATCCACACCAGCAGGCCGAACATCAGCATGCCACCGAGCAGATGGCCCATCACTACGATGGGTTTGAGCAGCAGGGTCACCGTCCACATGCCCAGCAAGGCCTGGAAGATCACCACCGCCAGGGTCAGCAATGCAGCGCGCGCCAGGTCGATGTTGCTCCAGCGCAGCGCGGCGATCAGCAGGATCGCCTCACCGATCAACGCCAGCACGCTGGCCGTGCCATGCCAGCCCATCATGTACAGCGGTATGCCGGCGGCCACCAGCACGCAGGCGGTCACCACCGCCGTGCTTCCGAATCGCCGCTTGCGCGTGGCCAACAGGGCCAGGGTCAGGATCTCGATGCCCAGCGCGCCAGCCAGGAAGCGGTGCACCTGCTCACGCCAGGCCTTGTGGGTCTCCAGCGGGCGGATCTCCGCCGCCGGGTGGCCGATGGTCTCTTCCACGTGCTGCGGCCAGGTGGCCTGGCCATAGCAGGTCGGCCAGTCCGGGCAGCTCAGGCCGGCATCGGACAGGCGCACGAACGCGCCGAACATGATCGTGCTCGCGGTCATGATCATGGCGAACCACGCCAGGCGGTGGAAATTGCGGTGCAGCGCCGGACGCGCGGAAAGGCTCATCAAACGGGACTCACTTCAGTTTCAGCAACGTGGCCATGTCCTTGCGCAGGCCACCCAGGTCGGTGCCCGGGGCATGACGCATGATCACGAAGCCGTTCGGATCGATCACGTAGACCGGCAGGCCAGCCGGATCGTCGACGCCGGGCAGGGCCGCGCGCAGTGCTGGCGACGGAGCCAGCGGCCGCAGCGCGGGCAGCGAGGCGATCGACGCCGGTGGCGTTCCCAGCCACAGGATTTCGACATTATCGGCGTTATGGCCGAACAGCTGCCACACCTTGCCCAGTCCCTGCGACAAAGTGACGCACTGCGCGTCGCAGGCACCGGCCGGCGCCACCAGCAGACGCCAGGTACGGGCCTCGGGGTTCCAGGCGTAGGGCTGGCCGCTGGCCAGGGTCGGCGCCTGCTGGCGCAGGTCCACCGGCGGCTTCAGCAGCTGGCCGGCATTGCGGTGCCCGGTCGGTTGCCAGCCGGAGAAGCGCAGCACGGCGGCCAGTGCCATCGCACCGAAGAACACGGCAAACAGCAGCACCAGGGTCCGGCGGCCGGAGCCGCGCGCCTGCGGGGACGTAGCAGTGTTCATGCGGGGCATTTTCTCATGGTTGGGTAAGGGATGCGGGTGTGGTGCCCCGGTAGTGCCGGCCGCTGGCCGGCATCCAGGAATCCGAGGGGATGCCGGCCAGCGGCCGGCACTACCGGGCCACGGCACGTCTCCTGCGCCACTCCAGCACCAGCGCGACCACCAGCACGGTCAGGGCCAGGCCGAACCACTGCACGGCGTAGCCCAGGTGACGCTGCGGCGGCAGCGTGTTCGGCAGCAGGTCCAGATCGCGTTCGTCGCCGAATGGCAGTGCCGGGTCCAGGCGCAGGACGCGGTCGGGCAATACCGGTAGGCCAAGCGCCGCCGCCAGGCCTTCGGCGGGCAAACGGCTGGCCAGCCAACGCCCGGCCTCATCGGTAGCGGAGAACGCCGGGCCCAGTGCCAGTCCCGCCGACGGCGGCGGCGCCAATAACCCACGCACCGCCACCGGCGAAGGCGGCGCCGGCACATCCGGCAGCGTGCGATCCGGCGGCAGCGCGCGCCAGCCGAGGTCGACCAGCAGCACGCTGCCTCCGTCACTGCGGAACGGACGATAGATCTTCACCCCGGCGCGACCATGCCGGGTCTGGTTGTCCAGCAGCACCACGCCGGGCAGGAAGCGGCCGTGGTCGGCCACGCCGTGCAAGGCGCCGGGCGCCGCCAGGGCCTGCGACAACGGAAGCGCTTGCGCCACAGCTGGACCCTGCGCATCCAACATTGCCTGTTTGGCATGCATGCGCTGCAGTTGCCACAGCCCCAATGCGCTGAAACCGGCCATCGCCAGCACCGCCAACAGCCAGCCGATCACGCGCGTGTGCTGGCGCATCATGACAAGTCCGCGCAAACGCGGTCAGATAGGCGCATCCACCCTGCCCTCGAGCCGCGCATGAGTGATTCGCTGAAGACCCTGCTGGTAATCGCGTTTCTGATCGTCATCGTCTGGAATCTGGGCGCCGGCCTGTATTACCTGCTGGTCGACCGCGGCCAGACCAAGCGCACGGTCAACGCACTGACCCGCCGCATCGCGGTGTCGGTGGCGTTGATCCTGCTGGTGATCGTGAGCATCTACATGGGCTGGATAAAACCGCACGGCATCGGCGGCTGAGGCCACCGATACGTGCGCGGTCAAAGCACGTAGACGAACATGAAGAGCATCAGCCACACCACGTCGACGAAGTGCCAGTACCACGCGGCGGCTTCGAAACCGAAATGGTTGTCGCGGGTGAAGTGCCCCTTGGCCGAACGCAGCCACATCACGATCAGCATGATCGTGCCCAGCAGCACGTGCGCACCGTGGAAGCCGGTCAGCATGAAGAACGTTGAACCGTAGATGCCCGAGCCCAGTGTCAGGTTCAGTTCCTTGTAGGCGTGGATGTACTCCTCCGCCTGCAGGGTCAGGAAGCCGAGGCCGAGCACCACGGTCAGGCCCAGCCAGATCAGCAGCTGGCGACGGTTGCCCGCCTTCAGCGCGTGATGGGCGATGGTCAGGGTCACGCCGGAGGTCAACAGGATCAGCGTGTTGATCAGCGGCAGGCCCCAGGCCGGAATGGTCTGGAACGCGCCACCGATCGCCGCCGGGCCATTGGTCGGCCATCCGGCGGAATAGCCCTGCCAGAGCAGCTCGTTGGTCATCACCCCGCGGCCTTCGCCGCTGAGCCACGACAGGCCCAGGTTGCGGGTGTAGAACAGCGCGCCGAAGAACGCACCGAAGAACATCACTTCGGAGAAGATGAACCAGATCATCCCCATCCGGAACGAGCCATCGACCTGATGGTTGTAGTTGCCGGCCTGCGATTCGCGCACCACGTCGCTGAACCACCAGAACAGGGTCAGCACCAGCATCGCGATGCCGATGTAGAACGTCCAGCGTCCCCAGCTGGCATCGTTGAGCCAGCTGGCCACACCGACCATGGTCACCATCATCGCGATGGAACCCACGAACGGCCATTTGCTCTGGGCCGGGACGAAGTACACGTTGGCGTCGGTCGGTGTCTGGGCCATGTCGGTATCCGGGGTCAGGGTGCGGCGTGCGCGCCTTCCGAGGTGGCGGCCGGAGCCAGCCGATCGGACAGCACGTCGTTGCGGTAGAAGGTGTAGGACAGCGTGATCGTCTTGATCTCCGGTGGCAGGTCCGGATCGACGATGAAGCGCACCGGCATGTCGCGCTTCTCGCCGGCCTGCAGCGTCTGCGCGGTGAAACAGAAGCACTCGGTCTTGCTGAAGAAGCCCGACGCACGCGCCGGCGCCACCGAAGGCACCGCGCTGCCGACCACTGCCTGCTGGCTGTCATTGCGGGCGAAGTACAGCGCTTCGTTGAGTTCGCCGGGCACCACGTCCATGGTCAGCTGCTCGGGATGGAACGACCATGGCAGCCGTGAGTTGACCCCGCCATCGAATTCCACGCGCACGGTGCGCTTGCCGGTCACGGCGCCGGTACTGGCCTCGCTGCCGGGACCGCGCTCCAGGCGCACGCCGAATACCTTTTCGCAGGCGATGCGGTACAGCGGCACCAGCGAGAACGTCAGCAGGAACACCGCCACCGCCACGCCGATCAGGCGCGGCAGCCC
This sequence comes from Stenotrophomonas maltophilia group sp. Smal13, assembly GCF_030236855.1. Classification (NCBI taxonomy): domain Bacteria; kingdom Pseudomonadati; phylum Pseudomonadota; class Gammaproteobacteria; order Lysobacterales; family Lysobacteraceae; genus Stenotrophomonas; species Stenotrophomonas maltophilia group sp. Smal13. The sequence goes on along the minus strand of NZ_JASJSQ010000043.1, from coordinate 16,444 downwards.
CGCACTGCGTGACGGTGTGCTGGCCGGCGCCTCGCTCATCGGCCGATCACCCCGCTGAGGATGAAACCGACGTAGACCAGCACGGCGATGGCGCCGACCCACATCGCCGTGCGCCTGGCGCGCTGGCGTTGCTGGTCGATGCTTCCACCCTGGTAGAGCCGACCGCTGGTCGGCTGCGCTTCGCTGTTGTAGAGCCGACCGTTGGTCGGCTGCTTTTCGTCAGTCGAGCATGGCTCGACTCTACCGATCGGGAGCGGGCTTTCGTTATGCATGCCCCACCTCAATGCGTGATGTCGTCATGCGCCAGATCCCCCGGGCGGATGGTCGGCGGCGTGGTGAACGTATGCGCCGGCGCCGGCGACGGCAGCGTCCATTCCAGGCCGCGCGCACCTTCCCACGATCGGGCCTCGGCCTTCTCGCCGTTGCGCAGCGAGGACAGCAGGATCGCGGCCATCATGAACGGGGTGACGAACATGCCGAACGCGCCGATCGAGCTGATCAGGTTCCAGTCGGCGAAGGCCACGCTGTAATCGGGAATGCGGCGCGGCATGCCGGCCAGGCCGAGGAAGTGCTGCGGGAAGAACAGCAGGTTGACGAACACGATCGACCACCAGAAGTGCACCTTGGCCCACTTCTCGCTGTACATCCGCCCGGTCCACTTCGGCCACCAGTAGTACACCGCCGCGATCAGCGCGAACACCGCGCCGGTCACCAGCACGTAGTGGAAGTGCGCGACCACGAAGTAGGTGTCGTGGTACTGGAAGTCAGCCGCCACGATGGCCAGCATCAGGCCGGAGAAGCCACCGATGGTGAACAGGATGACGAACGCCACCGACCACAGCATCGGCGCCTCGAACGTCAGCGAGCCACGCCACATCGTGCTGACCCAGTTGAACACCTTCACGCCGGTCGGGATCGAGATCAGCATGGTGGCGAACATGAAGTAGATCTCGCCGCCCAGTGGCATGCCCACGGTGAACATGTGGTGGGCCCAGACGATGAACGACAGGAACGCGATCGCGGCGGTGGCGTACACCATCGCCTGGTAGCCGAACAGCGGCTTGCGGCTGAAGGTCGGGATGATCTCGCTGACCACGCCGAAGGCGGGCAGGATCATGATGTAGACCTCGGGGTGCCCGAAGAACCAGAAGATGTGCTGGTACATCACCGGGTCACCGCCACCGGCGGCGTTGAAGAAGCTGGTGCCGAAGAACTTGTCGGTCAGCAGCATGGTCACCGCACCGGCCAGCACCGGCATCACCGCGATCAGCAGGAACGCGGTGATCAGCCAGGCCCAGCAGAAGATCGGCATCTTCAGCAGGTCGATGCCCGGCGCACGCATGTTGAGCACGGTGGCGATGATGTTGATCGCGCCCATGATCGAACTGATGCCGGCCACATGGATGGCGAACACGCTGAAGGCGACGTTGTAGCCGCCCTGCAGCGACAGCGGCGGGTACAACGTCCAGCCGCCGGCCGGTGCACCGCCAGGGAGGAACAGGGTCAGCAGCAGCAGGCTGAAAGCCACCGGCAACAGCCAGAACGACCAGTTGTTCATGCGCGGCAGCGCCATGTCCGGCGCGCCGATCTGCAGCGGAATCATCCAGTTGGCCAGTCCGACGAAGGCCGGCATCACGCCGCCAAAGATCATCACCAGCGCATGCACGGTGGTCATCTGGTTGAAGAACTCGGGCTTGACGAACTGCAGGCCCGGCTGCGCCAGCTCGGCACGGATCACCACGCTCATCGCCGCACCGATGATGAACATGATGAAGCTGAAACCCAGGTACAGCGTGCCGATGTCCTTGTGGTTGGTCGAGAAGAACCAACGCTCGAAGAAACTCTGCTGGTGATGGTGATCGTCGTGCCCAACTGCCGAGTGCGCCATTGCAAAACACCTCTCAGAATCGGTTGTCACCACGGCCGCGAACGGCCGCGGGCTTTACATCACGCTCCGCTGGCCGCGGTGGCAGGCGCGCTGCCCGCTTCTGCAGCAGCAGGCGCAGCCGGTGCCTCGCTCGCCGGTGCAGTCGGTGCAGCCGGTTCGGCAGGTGCCGCCGGCGTTGCCGGCTCGGCGGGCGGCGCCGGCTTGCGCTGTGCCAGCCACTGCTTGAACTCTTCCTTGGACACCGCCTCGACCACGATCGGCATGAAGCCATGGTCCTTGCCGCACAGCTCGGCGCACTGGCCGCGGTAGACGCCGGGCTGCTCGATGCTGGTCCAGGCCTCATTGATGAAACCGGGGATGGCGTCCTGCTTCCAGCCCAGCGCCGGCACCCACCAGGCGTGGATCACGTCGTCGGAGGTGATGACGAAGCGCACCTTGGTATCGACCGGCAGCACCAGGCGGTTGTCGACATCCAGCAGGTAATGCGGGTGAGTCTCGCGGGTCGGCACGATGCCACTTTGCCGCACGCGGTCGGACTCGCGGTCCAGGCGGCTGGTGAAGGTGACGTTCTCGCCGAGATATTCGTACTTCCACATCCACTGGTAGCCGGTGACCTTCACCGTCATCTCGGCGTCGCGGGTGTCGTACATCTTGATCAGGTTGGCCGTGGCCGGCCATGCCATCACGATCAGGATGATCACCGGGATCACCGTCCAGATGATCTCGGCCTTGGTGTTGTGGCTGAAGGTGGCGGCGACCGCACCCTTGGATTTGCGGAACTTGAAGATGGCGTAGGCCATCGCCCCGAACACGATGACGCCGATCACCGTGCAGATGATCAACGAGAGATTGTTCGATTCCCAGGCCAGGCGCGAGGTCTGGGTCACCCCCTTGCCCATGTTCAGCTGCCACGGCTTGGGATCGGCCGCCTGGGCCCAGGCCAACGCCGGCATCAGTCCCCCGGCCACCATGGCGGCGACCGCTGCAACGCACTTCGTGCCCCACCTGCTGCTTTGCTTCATTGCCTAGACCCTTAGCGTCGTCGGTTGCCGCCATCGCTGGCGGCGAGCAAGCTTTCAAGTGTCTCTGCGAGCGTCTGACGTTCGGCCGGCGCGAGGAAACTCCCCACCTCCACCTGCCGGCCGCTGGATGCCAGCCGGACCCTCTCGTCGTCGGTGAGCAGGCGCACCCAGTGGGGGTGGGCCCGGAACACCGGCGATCCACCGGGTACGGGGATGACCTCCACGTACGCCGGCACTACCCGGATCTCCTCCTGCCGTTCACCACTGCGCCACAAGGCACGCAGTGCCGCCGCCAGCACCAGGCTGTACAGCAGCGCGAACAGGGGGGCGAATGCATTGCCGGCCAACCACCCGAGGGCGGACACCAGCCACATCGCACCCGACAACACGGTGAACAACAGGACGAACTGCCGGGCATCGAGCGCCCGTGGGGGACGCAGCCGCAGCTGCGTACCTGACCCATCCGGAGCTGGAAGCACCTCGATCATGTCGCAACCGCGTTCCTGCCGCGGGAAACGTCTCGATGGTAGCCCCGCCCTCTCGCCGGTAGCAAGGGTGCATTCACACTTTTTACCATGCTGCAACACAGCATGAGGTCGGCGGCACGAATGACGAATTCAGCACAAATTCTGCCGAGCTTGCTGAACACGCTGAATCCACCGCAGCTAGGGGCTATCAGCGCTTCACGAAGGTGGCTGATGGGCACTTCCGCAACCCGCAAAAATGATTAAAATCGCCAAGTTTTCCACTGGCCGGACCGGCATGAACGCACCTTCCTCCTCCCCTGCCGCCCACGACGCTCCGCGTCCCGGCGCGCTGCTGTCGCCGGAACTGCCGGCGCCCCCCAACCCGTTCCGCCAGGCCATCACCGATGGCTGGTTGAAGGACGAGGCCAGCCACGTGCGCGAGCTGCTGGCGCAGGCCCGCCTGCCCGCCGAAGAGCAGGCCAAGGTGCAGGCGCTGGCCGCCGACCTGGTCGGCCGCGTGCGCGTGCGTGCCAAGGACCAGGGCGCGATCGAAGCCTTCATGCGCCAGTACGACCTGGGCAGCGAGGAAGGCGTGCTGCTGATGTGCGTGGCCGAGGCGCTGCTGCGCATTCCGGACCAGGACACCGCCGACAAGCTGATCCGCGACAAGCTGGCCGATGCCGACTGGGAAAAGCACCTGGGCGGCAGCGACTCCGTGCTGGTCAACGCCTCCACCTGGGGCCTGATGCTGACCGGCAAGCTGGTGCAGATGAACGACGCCACCCGTGCCGATGCGCCCAGCGCGTTCAAGCGCCTGGTCGGCCGCGTCGGTGAGCCGGTGGTGCGCCTGGCCGTGCGCCAGGCGATGAAGATCATGGGCCACCAGTTCGTCATGGGCCGCACCATCAGCGAAGCGCTGTCGCGCTCGCACAAGGGCGACAACGCGAACTACCGCTACTCGTTCGACATGCTGGGCGAAGGCGCGCTGACCATGAAGGACGCGCTGCGCTACCTGGAAGACTACCGTCGTGCGATCCACGCCATCGGCGGCGACCACAAGGCACGCGGCGGCCGTCCGGACGGCGACGTCAACAACGCGCCGGGCATCTCGATCAAGCTGTCGGCGCTGTACCCGCGCTACGAGCACGCCAAGCGCGCGCGCGTGCTGAAGGACCTGGTGCCGGGCGTGCTGGAACTGGCACAACTGGCCAAGAGCTACGGCATCGGCTGCACCGTCGACGCCGAAGAGTCCGACCGCCTGGAACTGTCGCTGGACATCATCGAGCAGGTCTTCTCCGACGCCTCGCTGGCCGGCTGGGACGGCTTCGGCGTGGTCGTGCAGGCCTACCAGAAGCGCACGCCGTACACGATCGACCACCTGGCCGACATGGCGCGCCGCGCCGGTCGCCGCCTGCAGGTGCGCCTGGTCAAGGGCGCCTACTGGGACGCCGAGATCAAGCGCGCGCAGATCGAAGGCTACCCGGGCTACCCGGTGTTCACCCGCAAGCAGAACACCGATGTCTCCTACCTGGCCTGCGCCAAGCGTCTGTTCACGCATGCCGACGCGATCTACCCGATGTTCGCCACGCACAACGCACACACCATCGCGGCCGTGCGCAGCATCGCCAATGGCGGCGTGTACGAGCACCAGAAGCTGCACGGCATGGGCGACGACCTGTACGCCGAAGTGGTGCCGGCCGACCGCTTGAACCTGCCCTGCCGCGTGTATGCACCGGTCGGTTCGCATGAAGACCTGCTGCCGTACCTGGTGCGCCGCCTGCTGGAAAACGGCGCCAACTCCAGCTTCGTCAACCGCATCACCGACGAACGCGTGCCGATCGCCGACCTGATCCGCGATCCGGTCGAGATGGTCGCTTCGTTCGAATCGATTCCGCATCCCAAGATCCCGCTGCCGGTTGACCTGCTGCGCAGCCAGAACCACGACAGGAAGAACTCCATGGGCGCCAACCTCGCCAACGACAACGAACTGCGCGCCCTCGCCGAGCAGATCAACGCGGCTGTGAAGCCGTGGCAGGCCGCCCCGCTGGTGCCGGGTGCCAACACGGCCGGCGCCGCGCTGCCGGTGACCAATCCGGCCGACACCCGCGAAGTGGTCGGCCAGTGGCTGGCCGCCGATGCCGCCACCGTGCAGAAGGCCCTGGCCAACGCCGTGGCCGCGCAGCCGGCCTGGAACCGCACCCCGGCCGCCAGCCGCGCCGCCATCCTCGAGCACGCCGCCGACCAGCTGGAAGCGCGCATGCCGGAGTTCATGGCGCTGTGCGTGAAGGAAGCCGGCAAGAGCCTGCCCGACAGCATCGCCGAAGTGCGCGAAGCGGTGGACTTCCTGCGCTACTACGCCAAGCAGGCGCGCGAGCAGTTCAGCCACGCCGAGAAGCTGCCGAGCCCGACCGGTGAATCCAACGAGCTGCAGCTGCACGGCCGCGGCGTGTTCGTCTGCATCAGCCCGTGGAACTTCCCGCTGGCGATCTTCCTGGGCCAGGTCGCTGCCGCCCTGGCCGCCGGCAACAGCGTCATCGCCAAGCCGGCCGAGCAGACCAACCTGATCGGCTACTACGCGGTGAAGCTGCTGCACGACGCCGGCGTGCCGGCCGAGGTGGTGCAGTTCCTGCCGGGCGACGGTGCCACCGTCGGTGCCGCGCTGACCGCCGACCCGCGCGTGGCCGGCGTGGCCTTCACCGGCTCCACCGACACCGCCCGTGCGATCAACCGCGCGATGGCCGCACGTGACGCCGCCATCGGTGTGCTGATTGCCGAGACCGGTGGCCAGAATGCCTTCATTGCCGACTCCTCGGCACTGCCGGAACAGCTGGTCAAGGACGCGATCGGTTCGGCCTTCACCTCTGCCGGCCAGCGTTGCTCGGCCGCGCGCGTGCTGTTCGTGCAGGACGACATCGCCGACAAGGTGATGACCATGCTGGCCGGTGCGATGAAGGAACTGAAGGTCGGCAACCCCGGCCTGCTGTCCACCGACGTCGGCCCGGTGATCGACGCCGATGCGCTGAAGATCCTGCAGGACCACGCCGAACGCATGGACCGCGAAGCGCGCCTGATTGCTGCCGCCGAGCTGTCTGCCGAAGCGGCCAATGGCACCTTCTTCGCACCACGTGCGTACGAACTGAAGGATCTGGGCCAACTGCAGAAGGAAGTGTTCGGTCCGGTCCTGCACGTGATCCGCTGGAAGGGCGACCAGCTCGACGCGGTGATCGACCAGATCAACGCCACCGGCTACGGCCTGACCCTGGGCGTGCATTCGCGCATTGACGAGACCGTCGACCGCATCAGCAACGGCGTCCACGTCGGCAACGTCTACGTCAACCGCAACCAGATCGGTGCGGTGGTCGGCGTGCAGCCGTTCGGCGGCCAGGGCCTGTCCGGCACCGGTCCGAAGGCCGGCGGCCCGCACTACCTGCTGCGCTTTGCCACCGAAAAGACGGTGACGGTGAACACCACCGCTGCCGGCGGCAACGCCTCGCTGCTGACCCTGGGCGACTGATCGCCCGGTAGTTGCAGTGAACGAAAAACCCCGCGAAAGCGGGGTTTTTTGTGCCTTTTTTCCTGTAGCGCCGAGCCCATGCTCGGCTTGTACGGTGCAGCCGAGCATGGGCTCGGCGCTACACCCGCATCAGGCCGCGCCAATGACGCAACGCCACCAGCGCGTTGATCCAGAAGCCCACGTACAGGATCGAGGTCAGGTGCAGGCCACGGCTGTAGTACAGCGGCACCGCCACGGTGTTCACCAACAGCCACACCCACCACGATTCCAGCTTGCGCCGCATCATCAGGATCTGCGCGATCACGCTCAGCACCAGCACCGCCGAATCGATGTAGGGCGCGTAGGCGTTGGTCAGTCGGGTCAGCATCCAGCCGTAGCCGAACGTGGCCACCACCGCCAGCGGCGCCAGCCAGGCCCATGCACGCGGCCGCAATGAGGTGATCGGCAGCGGCGCGCCGTGATCGCCACGCAGCCACTGCCACCAGCCCAGCACGCTGATGGCAATGAAGAAGAACTGCAGCACCATGTCCGCGTACAGGTGCGAGCGCTCGAACACCGCGGCAAACAGTGCGCAACCGACGATGCCCAGCCACCAGGTGTGCACGTTGTTGCGGCCGGCCAGCAGGATCGAGCCGGCGACAGCGATGTTGGCAGCCAGCTCCAGCTGGAAGTTCGGATCGGACAGGTTCATGGCGCCATTGTCGTGGATCCACGCCGTGGATGGCTGCGCTCTTCGGTAGATCCACGCCGCGCGTGGATGGCCCGTGGCCACAGAAAAAGAAAGCCCCGCTTGCGCGGGGCCTTCCGTGTGCTGCGTCAGGCCGAGGCCCGAATCAGAACTTGTACTGGAACGAAGCCGCCAACACGTCGCCACGGACCTTGTACTTGCCCGACAGCGAGTTGCCCTGGTTGGCAGTGGTCGCACGCACGTTCACGTTCGGATCGCTGGTGAACAGGTGGGTGTAGCCAAAGTTGTACTCGGTGTTTGCCGACGGGGTCCAGCCCACGCCCAGCGACAGCCACTTGCGGCTGGTATCCGGCACGCGCGCGTCGCGGTGGGCGTCGGTGGTCGGGGTCTGGTCCAGCGCAACACCACCGCGCAGGGTGACGGTGTCGCTCAGCTTGTAGTCGGCGCCCAGCGACACGAAGGTGGTGTCACGGTAGCCGAACTCCAGGACCGAGTCCGCCTGCGGCGACGCGTAGTCGACGGTGACGCTGTCAAAGGCGGTCGACCAGGCGGTACGGGTCACGTCGCCCATCACGGTCCAGCGGTCGTTGACCTTGTGGGTCACGCTCAGGGTGGCCGAGGCCGGCATGGTCACCGTGGCCTTGCCGCTGGTGTCCATGAACCAACCGCGGGTACGCGGCGAGTTGGTCAGCAGCGAACGTGCGCGGTCGGCGCCGCTGAAGGTCGCATCACCACCGGTGATCTTGTGCTCGACCTTCGAACGGTAGCTCAGGCCGATGTGGGTGTTCTCGTCGATCGAGAACAGGCCACCGACGGTCCAGCCCACGGCATTGTTGTCACCCTCGATCTTCAGGGTGCCATCCGCGCTGCCCGGGGCGAAGCCCGGAGCGCCGGCGCCGGCCAGGATGCTGCCGTAGTCGACGGCGTTGCTCAGCTCGATGGTCAGGTGCTCGACGAACACCGACGCGCCGAACGACACGTACGGGTTGACGTCATACGACGCGGCGAAGCCAAGGTCGATGGCCTTCAGATCGGTCTTCAGGCCGCTGTAACGACCCACCCAACCGTTGTCGTATTCGGTCTTGAAGCCGAACGGTGCGGTCAGCGACACACCGAAGTGGGCCTTCTCGCCGATCGGCATGTGGAAGTACGCAGCCGGGACCGGAGCGATCATGCCGGCGTCGCCGCCGTCACCACCGGTCTGCGGGCGGCCTGCCGCATTGCGGCCCTGGCCCTTGAACTCGGCCTTGAAGCTGATGGCGCTCAGGTCGCCCTGGACCATCGTGCCTTCCAGCTGGCGCATGCCGGCCGGGTTGACGGCGATGATGGAGGCGTCGCCTTCGGCGCTGCCGGAACCGGCGAACGCGCGGCCGAGGCCCTTGGCGCTGTTTTCCTTCAGCTGGAAGGCAGCAGCGTTGGCGTCGGCGGCGGCCAGCGCACCGGCAACGCCGACGGCCAGCAGGGTCAGACGGGCAATGGTGGAAGCGGTTTGCATCGTAGTTCTCTCTCCGGTAAGCGGTGATGGTGCTCTGAGTGCGCCTGCGCCCGGCAGGCCTTGGGGCCCTTCGGAGCGCGCCGGATTCCCCTCCCGACATACGACGCCGTATGCGAGTATTACCCAGAGCTGTTAATGAAACAATAACAGCGCAGGCGCTTTTTTCGTCCCAGAAGCTGAACAGGACAATCCCCGCCGTAAGCGCCCGCACGCTAGGCTATTGCCCATGTTCGTCTCCCTCCCGTCGCGCAAGAAGGCGGCCCTGCGCTGGGCCACGCCCGTGCTGTTTGCGGCACTGTGGCTGGCGTTCCTGTGGTCGATCTCGCGTCCGGACGACGCCCGGGGCAGCCTCTGGCTGGACTGGGGCGCCCTGTCCACCGGCCTGACCCACCCGCTGGACTGGTGGGCGACCCTGCAGGACGGCAGCGTGCTGCGGCTGTTCACGGCCCTGTTCCTGCACGCGGACTGGTCACACCTGCTGGGCAACCTGGTATTCCTGCTGATCTTCGGCCTGCCCGCCGAGCGGGTGCTGGGGCCGTGGCGGCTGCTGCTGCTGTTCCTGGTCGGCGGTGCGGTGTCCAATCTGGTGGCGATCTACACCATGGGCAGCCCCGACCAGATCATCATCGGTGCCAGCGGCGCGGTGTCCGCACTGATCGGCGCCTATCTGGCCCTGTTCCCGGGCGCCCGGCTGGGCGTGGTCATTCCGCTCGGCCTGTTCCTGGAGTTCGTGCGCGCCCCGGCCTACCTGCTGATCGGCGTCTGGGCCGCCCTGCAGGTGGTGTTCGCCCATATCGGCCCAAGCTTCGGCATGGTGGCCTGGTGGGCGCACATCGGCGGCTTCGTGTTCGGCGTGGTGTACGGGGTCTACGTGCGGGCGGCCATCGCCCGCCGCCTGCGCAAGCACCACGGCTTCTGACCCCTGGTAGTGCCGGCCGCTGGCCGGCTCCATGCGCACCCGCTCGTTCGTGGCGTCGAGCGTGCTCGACTCCTTCATCGATATGGATCTGCTCCGTCCGCGATGACGCCGAATGCGTCACTCGCGACTGACCACCAACGTGTTGTGGTGGGTATCGAACAGCAGCGTAGCGCCGTCATCCAGCACCACGAAGTATTCAAAGAACGGCAACTCGCCGAGCAAAGGAATCAGTTCACTTGCCTGCAGAGTCCAGATCGGCCACGGCAATGCGCGCTCATCTGACGCTACCAGGCACATTTCACCGTTCACTTCCGCCAGCAGTTCAGCCAGCAGTTCAGCCAGGCAGGAAAGGCCTTCATCGCTGCTGTCGTATTGGATCGTCTGATCAGACGTCGCTTTGCCTGCCCACCAATAGACAAAGCGCGGATCGATTCCATGGCGGACCGCCAGGGATTCCAGCAAGGTGGCGGCCCGGTCAGGTGGCAGCGGATCACGACCAAGCAGTTGGCTGATCGTAGTCGCCAGGTTCGAATCGTCCATGGGCCGATTCTATCGGGCGACGCCTCGGCCGCGTCGCCTTGTGGATGAGCAGGGTGTCCGCCGGGCACAGCCCGGCGCTACCGTCAGGGCTTGGCCGGGACCGGAATGGGCTTCGCTTCCAGCTTCGGTTCTACCTTCGCTTCCGGCTTCGCTTCCGGCTTCGGTTCTACCTTCGCTTCCGGCTTCGCCGCAGCGGCCTTCGCAGCCTTGGCCGCATCCGCTTTTGCCGCTTCGGCCTTCAAGCGTGCAGCCACCGAACCCGGGGTCTTCAGCTCGGCCAGCGCGTCGTTGATCGGGCCATCGCCCGGCAGTACCGCACCGGCGTGATAGCCCTCGGTGCCCTCGTCGTCACCGCGCAGATGACCCGGCAGGGTCGCTTCGCTGTAATCGCTCAGGCTGGCCGGCAGTGCATCCTCGGCCGGCGTAGCGGCCGGCTTCAGTTCGACCTCCGGCACGATGCCCGTGGCCTGGATCGACTTGCCGCTGGGCGTGTAATAACGCGCGGTGGTCAGCTTCACCGAGTCACCGTTGTCCAGCGGCAGCACGGTCTGCACCGAGCCCTTGCCGAAGGTGCGGCTGCCAACCACGCGGGCGCGCTTGTTGTCGCGCAGTGCGCCGGCCAGCACTTCCGAGGCACTGGCCGAACCGGCGTCGACCAGCACCACCACCGGTGCGCCCTTCAGCAGGTCGCCCGGCGTTGCATCGAAACGTGCATCGCTGATGCTGATGCGGCCGCGGGTACTGACGATGTTGCCCTTGTCGAGCAGGTCGTCGGCCACCTGCACGGCAGCAGTCAGCAGGCCACCCGGGTTACTGCGCAGATCCAGCACCAGGCCCTTGAGCTGGCCACCGGACTGCTTCTGCAGCTGCTGCACGTGCTTCTGGAAGTCCGAACCGGTGTCGGCCTGGAAGGTGCTCAGGCGGATGTAGCCATAGCCCGGTTCCAGCAGGCGGCTGCGCACGCTGGTCACGCGGATGGTCTGGCGGGTGAGGCTGACATCGAACGGCTTGGGCTTGCCTTCGCGCACGATGGTCAGCACCACCTTGCTGCCGGCCGGGCCGCGCAGCGGTTCGCTGGCATCGATCGCGCTGATCGGCTTGCCGTCGATGGCGATGATCAGGTCACCGGCGAGGATGCCGGCCTTGGCCGCCGGCGTGTCGTCGATCGGCGAGATCACCTTCATGCTGGCGTTGTCCGGCTGCTGCTGCAGCTCAACGCCGATGCCTTCGTAGGCACCGCTGGCCTGTTCGTCGAAGGCCTGCGCGTCTTCCTTGTTGAAGTAGGTGCTGTGCGGGTCGAGGTCGAGCAGCAGGCCACGCACCGCTGCCTGCATCAGCTTCTTGTCATCGACCGGATCGACGTAGGCGGCCCGCACTGCGTTGTAGACGGCCACGAAGCGGCGGATGTCCTCCAGCGGCACCTTCGAGGTCACCGCCTCCTCGCTGCTCGCTGCCTGCCCGCCGGTTTCCTGGCTCGGGGCGGGCGCGGTCTGCTGCGCCCAGGACAGCGCTGGCAACAGGGCCAGCAAGAGGGTGGCGGTACGGGCTGCGCGCATGGATCACTCCTGTCGACGTTGGCATCGTGCCCAAGGCACATGCACCGATTATGCGCGAAGCACAGCTAAATTCCCGTTGAATCCAGCCCGCACGTGGCGAGCCGGGATTCAGCGCCGCTGCAGCCAGCTGTCCGGATTCACCGGTTGCCCGCCACGACGCAGCTCGAAGTACAGCGCGGTGACCCCTTGGCCCCCCGAGTTGCCGACCTTGGCCACCGCATCGCCACGGCTGACCCGTGCACCGGCGTCCTTGAGCAGGGTGTCGTTGTGGGCGTACAGGCTCATGTAGCCATTGCCGTGGTCGACGATCAGGATCATGCCGTAGCCGGTCATCCAGTCGGAGAACACCACGGTACCGTCGGCCACAGCGGTGACGGTGCTGCCGGCCGGTGCGCCGATCAGCACGCCGCTGCTGGTACGCCCGTCAGGCAGCTTGCCGCCGTAGCGGGCCAGCAGGTTGCCGGACAACGGCCAACCCAGGCCCCCCACCTTCGGCGCCGGTGCGGAAGCCACCGCCGGCGGAACCTTGGTGGGCGGTGGCGGCCGTCCCTGTGCCGCGGCCTGGCGTGCGGCACGTTCGGCGGCCGCCTTCTCCGCAGCCGCACGGCGCGCAGCCGCGCGACGCTCGGCCTCGGCACGGGCGGCGGCCGCACGCAGATTGGCCAGCAGTGTTTCCAGCGCCTTGGCGTCCTGGCCCAGCGCCTGTTCCTTCTCGCGCTGGTCCTTGAAGCGCTCGTCCAGCGAGGCCACGGTCTTTGCACGATCGCGGCGGTCGGCTTCCAGCGCCGCTGCCTGCTGCTTCTGGTCCTGCTGCGCCCCCTGCAGCTTCTGCTTGCGCTCGGCAATCTGCGCCTGCAGCGCTTCCAGTTCCTTCAGGTCGGCGGTCAGCGTGGTGATGCGCTGGGCCCGCTCACGCTGCAGGTAGCGGTGGTAGGCCAGGGCGCGATTGGCATCGGCCACCGTGTCCTGCGACAGCAGCAGCTTCAATGGTGCGTGGTTGCCCAGCTGGTAGGCCGCACGCAGCAGGCCGGCCAGCTCGCGATGCTGCTGGGCGAGGTTGACCTGCAGCGTGCTGCGGCGTTGTTCGGCCTCGGCCAGGGCGTGGCCCTGCTCGCGCAGCGCGGTTTCCGTCTGCGCAAGCGCGCGGCCGGTGCGGGCCACCTTCTCGTCGGCCTCACGCAACTGCTGCGAGGCCTGGCCACGCTGGCCCTCGATCTGCCGGCGCTCCTGCGCCACGCCCTTCAGTTCACTGCGCAGTTTCTGCAGCTTGCGCTCGGTCTCGCGCGTGGTCTGCGCGGCCCCCGGCAGCGGCAACGCCAGTGCCAAGGCCAGCCCCAACAGCAGGCAGCGCCCGCCGCGAGCGGCGGCGATGTGATGTCGGCGTGATGGGAAGGCGTTGTTGCGCAAGGGCTTTCCAGTGACTTCAGGCAGTTGCAGGGGGTACCGGGGAATGGTGACATCTCCGCACGCGGCCTGCCAGCCGCACATCCATCGAGGTCCCCATGAAAGCTCTCTCCATTCCGCTGCTGTTGGGCGTACTGCTGGTCACCGGGCCAGTGGCAGCGCAGGAAAACATCAGCAAGGTCAACGGCAGCATCAGCGCCGAACCCGGCCAGCGCTACGGCAAGCTGGACACCGTCAACGGCGGCATCCGTGTCGGCGAAGGTGTCGAGACCGGCAGCATCGACACTGTCAACGGCGGGGTCAAGGTCGCCGATCGCGCGCGCACCGGCAAGATCGAAACGGTCAACGGCGGCGTACGCCTGGGCCGCGAAGTGATCGCACACGGCAGCGTCAGCACCGTCAACGGCAGCATCTTCAGCGATCGCGGCAGCCAGATCGAAGGCGGCGTTGAAACCGTGAACGGTGGCATCGGGCTGGTCGAAAGCCGCGTCGGCAACGACGTGGAAACCGTCAACGGTGACATCACCGTGGGCATCGGTTCGCAGGTCAAGGGCGGTGTGCACGTGCGCAAGCCAAACTTCAGCGTCTCGCTGACCGCCAGCCGCAAGCCACGCGTGATCATCGGTCCGAATGCCGTGGTGGACGGCCCGTTGCAGTTCGAACGCGAGGTGGTGCTGTACGTGCACCGCACGGCCCGCATCGGCCCGGTCACCGGCGCCGAGCCGATCCCGTTCGACACCGAAACCGCTCCGGCGGACTGAGCACACCGCGCCCATCGGTTCGGTGATACTCGCTGTTACCGGTCGTACACGTGGTGCGGCCGCCCTTTGTTTTCCAGGAATCGACGATGCCCCGCAAACTCCTCCTGTGCCTGGCCGCTGCGGCCGCGCTCAGTGCCTGCAAAGGCGAAGACACTCCGGCGCCCGCGCCGGCCACCGACACCGCCACTGCCAAGCCGGCGGCCCATGCGTTCTCGCCGGAGATCAACGCCGGCGACTTCGCCGAGATGGTCAAGACGCTGGCTTCGGATGAATTCGAAGGCCGCGCCCCGGGCAGCAAGGGCGAGGAACTGACGGTCAACTACATCCGCGACCAGATGCAGCGCATCGGCCTGCAGCCCGGCAACGGCGACAGCTGGTTCCAGGATGTGCCGATGACCGAGACCACGGCCGACGAATCGACCGTGCTGAAGATCACCCAGGGCGGCAAGACCACCGAGCTGAAGTTCGGCACCGACATGGTGGTGGGTACCCGTACCGGCCAGGCCGAGGTGAAGGTCGATGCCAGCGACCTGGTGTTCGTCGGCTACGGCGTCGACGCGCCGGAGCAGAAGTGGAACGACTACGCCGGCCAGGACTGGAAGGGCAAAACGGTCGTCATGTTCGTCAACGACCCGGGCTTCCATGTCGATGACGCGAAGCTGTTCGACGGCAAGCGCATGACCTATTACGGCCGCTGGACCTACAAGTTCGAGGAGGCTGCGCGCAAGGGCGCCGCTGCCGCGCTGATCGTGCACGACACCGCCGGCGCTTCCTATGGCTGGGATGTGGTGAAGAACTCCTGGGCAGGCCCGCAGTACGACCTGCCGGCCAAGGATGACCCGGAAGCCCGCATTCCGGTGCAGGGCTGGTTGAGTGCCGACGCTGCCAAGTCGCTGTTCGCCGGTGCCGGCCTGGACCTGGCGCAGGCCTACAAGGACGCCAGCAAGCGCGGCTTCAAGCCGGTGCCGCTGAAGGCCACCGCTGCGGTCGATCTGAAGAGCCAGATCGCGCAGAAGCAATCGCGCAACGTGGTGGGCGTACTGCCGGGCAGCAAGCGTGCCGACGAGGCCGTGCTGTACATGGCGCACTGGGATCACCTGGGCAAGCACGAGGGCGAGACCGGCGACAACATCTACAACGGCGCGGTCGACAACGCGACCGGCGTGGCCGGCATCCTCGAGGTGGCTGAAGCCATGGCCCACCAGGAGCCGAAGCCGGAGCGCTCGGTGGTGTTCCTGGCGGTGACCCTGGAAGAATCCGGCCTGCTGGGTTCGAAGTACTACGTTGCCCATCCGACCTTCCCGCTGGACAAGATCGCCGGCGTGATCAACATCGACGCGATGTCGGTGGCCGGCCGTGCCAAGGACGTTACCGTCACCGGCTTCGGCAGCTCGGAACTGGAAGACATCCTCAAGCCGCTGGCCGCGGCCCAGGACCGTACCCTGCACGGCGAGACCTCGGTACAGAGTGGCTTTTACTTCCGTTCCGATCACTTCAACTTCGCCAAGGCCGGTGTGCCGGCCCTGTACGCCGATGGCGGCGAAGACCTGCGCGAGGGTGGCGTGGACGCGGGCCGCAAGGCTGCAGCCGACTACGGCGCCAACCGCTACCACGGCCCGAAGGACGAGTTCGATGCGGCCACCTGGAAGCTGGACGGCACCGTGGAAGACCTGCAACTGATGTACGGCGTCGGCAAGGAACTGGCCGGTGGCGATCGTTGGCCGAACTGGTACGAAGGCAACCCGTTCAAGGCAGCCCGCGACGCGATGATGAAGGACAAGGCCCCGGCTGCGGCGAAGTAGCGTCGAGCTTGCTCGACTGAGTACTGAAGCAAGCCAAGGCGGCGCCCGCAAGGGCGCCGCTTTTTTGTGTGTGATCGCGCCCTGCAGTTGTAGATGCCAACCTTGGTTGGCGCCGTGGTTCCGTGCAGAGAGCATCCACGCATGGCGTGGATCTACTTGTAGTGCCTGCCGCTGGCCGGCAAATGATCGCTGTGTGGGCCTGCTGTTGGTAGCTGCCAACCTTGGTTGGCGCCATGGTTCCTCGCAGAGGACCTCCACGCATGGCGTGGATCTACTTGTAGTGCCTGCCGCTGGCCGGCAAACGATCGCTGTGTGGGCCTGCTGTTGGTAGCCGCCAACCTTGGTTGGCGCCGTGGTTCCTCACGGAGGGCATCCACGCATGGCGTGG
>NZ_JASJSQ010000042.1:0-42441 GCF_030236855.1 Stenotrophomonas maltophilia group sp. Smal13 | reverse complement strand
AGCAGCGTCAGGTCGGTGGCCTGGATCATCGCCAGCGTGTCGCGCATGGTCTTGACCGGCGGCGTGCCAGGCGGCGATCGGAACAGCTTCTTCTTGGAACGCTTCACGGGGTCACCTCGCGCAGAAACTGTTCAACCTCGTTGACCATGAAGTCCGGTAGGACAAACATGGCCTCGCCAACATCGAGGGATGCAGGTGCTATGTCATTGCGAATGCCCACCTCATCAAATGGGGCATCCGCGATCATTAGGCCGACCTCCAGCCCTCGATCAGATCGGAGATCGGTCAGCACTAGGCTGGCCGACAGCCTCCTGTCAGGGATGACCATCAGGTGCAGGTAGATGCCCGGTGCGCGGAAGACGCTCAGCTCCGGGAAATCGCCCTCGCTCGGGGCTCGGATAGGGGTGACATTGCTCATCGGTAAGCCTCCTTGGCCTCATGCAGTGCAGCGCGCAGGGCGTCGCGGTTGGGGGCGAAGTCGGGGCGCAGGGCGCAGGCCCACTCCAGGGCGCGCAGGGCGCCCCTGGCGGCTTCGCGGAGGGTGGAGTCGGGCGCGATGTGCTCGCGTAGCAGGTCGGCCAGCTCGTCGCGCAGGATGACGTTCACGCTCGGGCCTCCTGTGCTCGCATTGCCTCTACCATGCGGGCAGCGAGCGCTTGCAGACGTTCTTCGGACATCCCGGTCGATGGCCGCTGCTGGTCGCCTCGGTCACTCGGCAGGCGGACAATGCGCGCAGCCGGGAATGGAATCACGACGCAGTTCATGAGCGGTCCTCCAGCTGAGCATCGCGGTATGCACGCAGGTAGCGCCACGCGGTGGCTCTGCTCATGCCGAACCGGTCTTCGAGGTCGCGCGGGCGCAGCGGGCGCTGGCGACCACGCGCCCAGCGAACGAACACGAAGGCGAACTCGATCGCGGTGGTGGCGCCGGCGGGGCGCTGATACTTGGCCGTGGTGCTCATGCCGCCACCTGCTGGGGAGCACATTCCTGCAGGTCCTGCAACCTTTCGGCCTCGCGCACCAGGTTGCGCCCCATCTGCACTTGCTGCAGGAGCAGGCTGTAGAGGTACAGGTCGCCTTCGCGTGCGTCTTCCAGCATCAGCAGGAGAACCTGCTCGGTACCGGCCAGGATCCAGCGCAGGTCGCCAAGGGCCGCCCGGCAGGTCGTGGACGGGTGTATCAGGTAGTCGCCTTCGCCGCTCCAGAACTTATGCAGGTCAGGGGTCTCTGAATACGCGGCGGGGGAATGCGCGATGGATCCGACGACGGATTGGTGTAGAGTATTTCGCATGGTCACGTTCCTCAGCGGGTTCGGTGGCTTCGACGGCTCGGGAGTTCGCGCTCCCGGGCCGTTTTCTTTTCAGCCGGCATGGCTGCGGCTATCGGTCGTCTCGACGACGGCGGCTTCCAGATAGGCATCCAGATCGGACTGGCGGTAAAAGACCCGGCCGCCCACTTTCAGGTACCGGGGGCCGCGTCCCATGTGGCGCATCTTCTCCAGGGTGCTGTGGCTAAGCCCGAGGTACGCGGCCGCGTCCGGGCCCTTCAGGCGTGTGATCAGGTCGGTAACGGCGATCTTGTCGTTCATCTTTCAGGCTTCCTCAGTGGTACCCCCGTGGTATTACGGTGGCACATGTGGCGAGATTGGCACCCCATATCGCACATGTCAACCACCGAGGTATTACAATCCAGCACATGGCCAGAACTGACCCCCAAATCAATCTACGAATCCCGGCTGAGCTGAAGGACCGAGTCACCGAGGTCGCGCAATCCGCAGGGCGCTCAACGAACGCGGAGATCGTCCAGCGTTTAGAGGACTCGATTGCCGCAGGCCCTGAGGCCTCCGAGCTGATGGCGGGAATGGCCTCGTTGTCAGCGGCGGAAAAGGCAACTGAGGCGGCGTACTGGCTCTATGTGCAGGCTTCAGGGGGCGATCAGACCGATCCGTCGAAGCTGCGCGAGAAGGAGCTCACACAGCGAGCTTGGTCGGAAGCAACGGTGCGCGAGATGCGTGAGGCCCGTCGGGTGGCCGATCTGATTCTCGACCTCTGCAGGTTGCATGACCGGGTCGCCGACAGGTTGTTCCCTGACGGAATACCCGATCTGTGAGTTCGTTCACCAAGCTCACCCGCGCCGGCATGCGTGGCCTGAAGCCTGGCCAGTCGCTCAGCGAGCACGGGATCACCTACACGCGCACTGCCAACGGCGATGGCCGCTGGTCGGTGAACGTCATGGTCAGCCGCCGTCGCCACCACCAGGTGATCGGGCTGGAGTCGGAGGGGTACACCCGCACGCAGGCCGAGGACGTTGTGGCCTCGCTGAAGGCGTCCAAGCGCACTGCAGCGCATGGGGTGCAGGGGAGCAAGGGCAACGCCTCACAGACGGTCGCTCAGGCAGCAGACGACTACCTGGCCTACCTGCGGCTGCACGACGGCAAGGACATCGACACCAAGGAGCGGCGGTTCCGCGATCACATCAAACCGCACCTCGGGCGCCGGCCGGTGGCCAGGCTGACCGATGACGACTGGCTCGGCTACGTGGCCACCAGGAAAGGCGAGGGCGCCAGCGCCGGCACGATCAACCGTGAGCGCTCGGCGCTGCTGCACATGCTCAACACGATGCGGCGGCGGAAGATCCTCTCGGCTGCGCCGCTGCTGGCCCGTCAGCGCGAGCCACAAGGCAAGCTGGTCTACCTGACCCCGGAGGAGTCACAGCGGCTGCTGCTGGCCGCACAGGAGGATCTGTCGCCATTGGCACATCGGTTCGTGATGGTGACGCTCTACACCGGGCTGCGGCACAGCGCGGCGCTCAACCTGCGCGCCGGCGATGTCGACGTGCAGCGGCGCATCCTGTGGATCGGCAAGGACAAGGCCGGCCGGCGCGAGCAGCCGATGCCGCAGGTGCTGGCCGAGTACTTGGCCAAGGTCATCAAGGGCATGAAGGCCGACGACTACCTGTTCCCCTCAGCACGCGCCGGCAGCGGACGTGCGTACCAGATGAACTCCGTGTTCGCGCGGTGCGTGCGCGCCGCCGGCATCACCAAGCACGTCACGCCGCACACCATGCGTCACACCGCGGCGACCAATGCTGCGCATGCTGGACTCGATGCGGCCACCATCCAGGCGATGGGCGGTTGGAAGACAAGAGCTATGGCCGAACGGTACACTCACGCGGCTTCGATGCAGGACGCTATGGCGGCCCTGCAGAAACAGCTCTCAGGCAGCGCGGTTACACCGAAATTACAACGGCGATCGCGCAAAACCGCCTGAAACCCTTATAGGGCCTATAGCTCAACGGTTAGAGCAGGGGACTCATAATCCCTTGGTTCCAGGTTCGAATCCTGGTGGGCCCACCAACCCAGCATGCATGAACGGCTGCTGGTCTGCCTTCAAGGCAACATCTGATCCACACGCAAGGATCGAACATGCCCGACACCCGCGCCCCGGTGGAAGACTTCACCACTGAAATCGAAGACAGCCGGCATCTGTTCGCCCGGTGCCTGGTGCGCTACGGCCAGATTCCCGAAGCGCTGGCAATCGAACAGGCACGCGAACGCTATCCGGACCAGGCCGCCGGCCACGAATACGAGCACGAACTGCTCTTCCACGACGAGCCCTGGCATTGGGCGATGCTGCATGTGCTGGGCGAAGGGTACTGGCACCAGAACCCGGAACTGTTGCAGCCGTCGCTGGAGTACGACACCGAATTGGACGCGCTGTGCCTGGCGCGCGGCGAGCCGATTCCCTTGCTGGATGAGGATGAGTATCTCGGTGCGCTTGCGCACGCGCGCCATATGCATGCGTGGACGTTGATCCATCAGGCAGGGATTGCCGAAGAGCAGGCACAGCGGCAGGCGCTTGAGTACTACGCGTACTTTCCGCCGCATCATCGCTGGCGCATGTGCGTCCACGATGCGCGCGCTGCATGGGTCGACGTGATGAGCGTACTGCACATCAATGACTACTGGAGCCGGCCCGAACTGCAGAGGCCGCCTGAGGCGTACTGGCGCGCGTCACGTGCATTCGCCCTGGCACAGGGGCTCCAGCTGCCGGAAATTCCGCCTCCCTCATGAGAGGGCGCTGCAAGGGTGGCATGATGCGGCTTCCGCCGATCCGTACGACAAGGAGCCCGCATGAAGCGCAGTGCCCGTATGTTCGTCGCCCTGACTACCCTTGCGGCACTGCCTGCCGCTGCCGAGCCGTCCGACTCACCCAGGCGCCCGTCGGTTGACACCCTGCAACGCCTGATCGTCGACAAGGCACCGCAGACGCGCGTAGCAACACCGGACCACGAGCGCATCACCGCACGGCGCATCGATATCGTCGATGACACGGGGGTGATCCGCATGACGCTGTCCGGAAAGACACCGGCACCGATCATCGATGGCCTGCAGTACAAGCGCGCCTTCAACGTGGCCGGCATGGTGCTGTACGACGACAAGGGCAGCGAACGCGGTGGCTTGGGCACCGCCGATGTCGACGGCGGCATGGCGGTGCTTGCGCTGGACCATCCGGCGATGGATGCGATCGGCTGGCGGGTATCGCCGGACGGCGCGGTGAGTTTTTCGATCAACCAGGCGCCGAAGCTGATCCGCGAGCCTGCGCTGGGCAACAAGCTGATTCCTGGGGTGCAAGCACCGACCCGCATCGGTCTGGTGGTCGGGCCTGACGGCACGCCGGCCATCGCCTTGAACGACAAGGCAGACCGCACGCGACTGCGCCTGACTGTCACTGCGGAAGGCTACGGTGCGATCGAGTTCCTCGATGCGCAGGGCAAGGTGATCCACACATTGGCGCCGGAGGCTGAGCTTCGGCGCTAGCGCGTGGGGGGCGCCGATCGGCGCTTACCCGCGCCGCCCCCTGCCATCAATGCTGTACCGCCCGGCCCCGGTGCAGGCCAGCAGCAGGAAGCCACCGGCCAGCCCCAGGTTCTTCAGGAACATGATCTGTTGGGTCTGGTCGGCGAAGTTGTGATGGAAGATGAAAGCGGTGACCAGGCTGAAACCCACCAGCACGATCGACACCAGCCGGGTCTGGAAGCCGAACAGGATGCACAGTCCGCTGCCGATCTCGAAGGCGATGGTGGGCCAGAGCAGGATGCCGGGCACGCCCATCGCTTCCATGTAGCCCTGGGTGCCGCTGAGATCACCGAGCTTGCCCAGGCCGGAGATGAGGAACAGCGCCATCAGCAGGATGCGTGCAAGCAGGTAAGCGAGCGAATGGGATGAGTGGCTCACGTCGGTGTCCTCGGAGATGGCCGGCGAAGGCGATCGGAGCCCACCGGCAGTGAAGCCCGTGTCTACGCCAAGGGCAAGGCGCCTTGACAGCTGGCCGTCCGCAGGAGACCTTTCTCCCATGACGATTGATATTGAATCGCTCAGCCTTCGGGAGCTGGGCGCCTTGGTGGTTGCCGCTGAACAGCGGAAACAGCTGATTTCCAGCCGCCGTCCGGCCAGTGCGGTACGGCGGATGTTGAAGGCCGCAGCAGCAGAAGCGGGGTATACCCTCGAAGAGCTGTTCGGCGGAGAGGTGAACGAAGAGGCCGCTCCCCACCGGAAACCGGCACGGCGCAGAACCGGGAAAGTGGCTGCCAAGTACCGTGACCCGGAGTACAAGCGCCTGACCTGGTCCGGCCGCGGGCGCATGCCGCGCTGGCTGGCGTCCAAGGTGCAGAAGGGCCACAAGGTGACCGACTTCCTGATTCCCGGCCTGGCCCGGCCGACGGCGCGCAAGAGCAGCCCGATCGGCAAGCGCACGGTTTTCAAGAAGGATTGAACCTGCCGCGCTGCTACCCTGCCGGGGTCTTTGAACGAAGGAACACGGGATGGCACACGATGGCAGCATGACGATCTCACCCAGAGTCCTCTACATCGCGGCAGGCGCGGCGGTGCTGGTCAGCCTGCTGGCCTGGGCGGTGGAATGGAGCGGGATGGCCTATGTCTGCCCGTACTGCCGCGTGCAGCGCACGGTCATCGGCGTGCTGGGCGTGCTGATGCTGTTCGCACGACCGGGCGGCTTCATCGTGCCCTGGTTGTCGTACACCGCAGGCGGCTTCGCGTTCGTGGTCGCGGCGATGCAGCACTTCAACGGCTGGAAGCGCATTTCCGCCGGAGATTTCAGCTTCAACGCGCAGTGGTACATCGACCCGTGGCTGCTGTCAGGTTGCGCGATGCTGATCCTGGTGGCGCAGCTGATGCTGGTGCAGGCCGCATGCCGGCGCAGTCTGCACTGAGGCCTGCCCACGGGCGTAGCGTCAGGCGTTCTGGAACACCGCCAGCTGCGCGGCGAACGCACGCTGGTAGGCGGGGCGCTGCGTTGCACGGCCCACATAGGCCACCACCTGCGGGTACTCATCGAGGAGGCCGCTGCTCTTCAGGCGCAGCAGCACCGAAACCATCATCAGGTCGCCGGCGCTGAACTCGCCCTCCAGCCACAACGCCGATCCCAACCAGGCGGACAGCTGCGCCAGCCGCATACGCACACGCTCATCGAGCATCGGCAGGCGCTGCGCATACCAGGGCTGCTCGTGCTCCAGCACCCAGGCCATCGAGCGCTCGACGATGGGCGGCTCCACCGTATTCAATGCAGCGAACACCCACATGATCGCGCGCATGCGTGCATCTGGATCAGCAGGAAGCAGGCCGGCATGCTGCTCGGCCAGGTGCAGCACGATCGCGCCGGATTCGAACAGGATCTGGCCGCCGTCCTGCCAGGTGGGGATCTGCCCGAAGGGGTTGCGGGCCAGGTGCGCGGGCTGCTTCAGCTCGGCAAAGCCGAGCAGCTGCACGTTGTAGGGCACGCCCAGCTCCTCCAGCGCCCAGCGCACGCGCATGTCACGGGCCAGGCCCTGGCCGCGGTCCGGGGAAGTGGCGAAGGCGGTGAGGATCGGGCACATCGTGGCACTCCTGCAGGTCGAAGGGCCTGCCTTTCCTGTTCCGACGAACGACGGGGCGGGAAATCGACACCCTTCCCGGGACGGCGGGCGATACACTGCCCGCCACCCACCACACCTGTGCCTCCTCATGTGGCAGCGCCGCACTTCCTTGGCCGAACTGCAGCAGCAACGCGATGTGCTGCAGGCTGAGATGGATGCGGACGCCCAGCGATGGGTCTCACAGCTTCCGCCGGATGATCTCGTGGCAGCGCTGATGCCGCAGGCGCGCCGGCTTCAGGAGCTCAATCAGCTGATCCTGCGGGCTACACCGCCGCGTGAGCTGATGAAGCGCCTGAAGGCGCTTGAGCGACAGCTGCTCGAACCCGGTACACAGAACGCAGGCGTGCGGAGGGGACTGGAAGATGAACTGCGCGATCTGCACCTCTATTTCAGCAATCCCCGCCGTCGCCCATTGACGGCAAAGGTCATTCTCATCCTGTTCGCCTGCGTTCTGGCCGCCTTGTTCCTGCCGAGGCTGCTTGTGCACCTGCTGATCGCTCTCTAGGCCGCCCTCACCCCGCCCGATGCAGCTTCCGGTACTGATCCGGCGTGCACTGCGCGTGCCGCTTGAACATCTCGGCGAAGGCGCTGACGCCGGAATAGCCAAGCTCCTCGGCGATCCGGCTGATCGGCCGGCGGGTGCACAGCGCCTCGGTGGCGCGCACGAACTTCACCCGTCCACGCCAGTCACCGAGCGACATGCCCAGCTCGCTGCGTGCCATGCGCTCCAGCTTGCGCACGCTCATATGGTGCCGCTGCGCGATTTCGGCAACCGATTCGGCCACCGACAGGTGTTTCTCCATGTACGCCATCACCTGCTTCAGTGCATCGCTGCTGGCGATCGGCAGGAAGCTGGGCAGTACGGCCGCATTGACGATCTGGTCGATCACCACGGCGGCCATGCGCCGCTGGGCCGGGGTCTGCGGATCGGTCACGCCCTGCCGTGCCAGTTCGTGCAGCAGCTCGCGCAGCAGCGGGCTGACTTCCAGTGCACGGCAGCGATCAGGCAAGCGGCGTGACAAGGCCGGCGACAGATAGGCCGAGCGGTAGGCCAGCTGCGAGCGGTTGCGCGAGTAGTGGGCCATTCCCGGTGGAATCCAGATCGCGTAGTGCGGCGGGGACACCATCCATTCGCCGTCGATCTTCATCTCCATCACACCCTGCGCGACGAAGTTGAACTGGCCCCACGGATGGCTGTGCGTGCCCCAGTCCGTGGGCTCCATCGCACCCTGCCGGAAGTAGATCGGACCGGGCAGCTGGCGGAAGGTGGGGATTGGCTCCATCGGTTGCCGCAAGCCGGGGTCGGTGTGGCGCATTTTCGGGATGTCCTCGATATGCGCCAAGCGTACGCTGGGCAATCCCCCACGTACACCCGCGTTCCGTGAACTATCTTTTCCCGATCCTCGCCTGCCTGCTGTGGGGCGCGAACACCATCGTCACCAAGCTCGCCTCGGACTCGGTCGGCCCCATCGACATCGGCTTCTTCCGCTGGCTGGTCGCGGCGGTGGTCCTGCTGCCGTTGGCGCTGCCACGTCTGCGCGAAAACCTGCCGACCGTGCGCGCCAATCTCGGGCGCTTCCTGGTGCTGGGCTGCCTGGGTGGGGTGATGTACCAGTGCCTGGCCTACTATGCGGCGCACTTCACCTCGGCCACCAACATGGGGGTGATCCAGGCGCTGATTCCGTTGATCGCGCTGGCGCTGTCGCGCGTGTTCATGGGCCATCCGGTGCGAGGCACTTCCATTCTTGGCGCGGTGATCTCCACTGCCGGTGTGGTGGCGGTGGTCTCGCAGGGCGACCTGGCACGGCTGGCGGCGCAGGGCCTGAACCGCGGCGACGCGATCATGCTGATCGGTGCATTGGCCTTCGCCGCCTACAACGTGCTGATGCAGCGCTGGAAGATTCCGCTGTCGGTGCTGGAGTCGCTGTTCCTGCAGGCCACCGCTGCATCGCTGATCCTGTTGCCGGTACAGCTGCTGGTCGGCACCGGGGTGAACAACCTCACGGCGGTCGGCTGCATCGGCTTCGCCGCCGTGTGCGCTTCGATCCTGGCGCCGCTGACCTGGATGACCGGACTGTCACGCCTGGGCGCTGCGCGCGTCTCTGGCTTCTTCAACCTGGTGCCGATCGTGACCGCCGCGCTGGCTGTACTGCTGCTGGGAGAATCGCTCAGTGGCTGGGTACTGGGCGGTGGCCTGCTGGCGGTGTCCGGCGTGGTGTTCGCTGAGTACAGCGCCAGGCGCGCCGCCGCAGTGCCGAGCGAGCAGCCCGCATAGGGCTTCGGTCATGCGGGATGCGTGTCTCCACTCAGCGCGTGTTCCACCCGCTGTTGCAGCGCGTCTGCGTCATGGCCGCGTTTGCCCTGCAGGCTGAGATACAGCGAAAGCGGGTCCACCACATCGCCAATACTGGTGAATGCCGGCGGATAGGCCCAGATCTGCAGCCGTGCGCTCTGAAGGCAGTCCGGGCCGGGCATGGGAAGTGCGCCCAGCAACCGCCACGCATCGATGTGCAGTGCGCGGGTGCCACCGATCGGGGGCGGTGACGTTTCAGCAAGCGCATCGAGGCCGGCCGTCGGCGCCGGATGCCCCGCATCGCGGAGTGCCTCGGCGGTCGGGCCCCAGCAGACATCCACTTCCTTCAGGATGGGGGAACGCAGGAACGGCTGTGCCCTGGCCCAGACCTCGTCGCGGTTGCCGGCCAGCTTCAGGAAGCGCTCGCGGCCCCCGGTGGAGCGTTCAACCAGGCCGCGACCGACCAGTTCGGCAGACAGGCGCGACGCCGTCATCGAGGTGTAGCCGGCGACGGCACTGATCTCGCGCGGCGACCACCAGCGCGACTGGCCGCTCAGCAGCACGTGGATCAGTACGGCCTGCGCCGAAGGCAGCAGCGAGATGGCTTTCTTCTCATGATCGGGGTCGTCGCGGAACTCAATGGCCAGGCTCGGCGCGAACAACTGGGTGTGCGGGACCACGAAGTCGATGTGGTTCTCGACCAGGAAGCGGCGCTGGGTCGGCGTGAGATAGGGCGAGACGTACAGCACCAGTGCATTCGCTGCAGAGCGCAGGCAGCGCACATCCTGGATCACGCGGGTGCTGGATTCGCCCGGCTCGCGGGCCACGGCGAGCATGGCGGGAGTTTCCCCGTACAGCATCAGCCCGGCGAGGTGGTAGCGCGATGCCATCGCGTGGGGAATGGCATGCAATGAAGCAAGTGGATGCACTGCCGAGGCGAGCCCGGGGAGAATCCTGCGCAGGTACCGCTGCGCGTCAGCGACCAGGTCGGTCAGGCCGGTGCGAACTGCCGTCGTCATCTCGTACTTCCCTTGCGGCGGCATGTCCGGAAGATCGGAACCCGGCCACACCGTCACATTCAGTGGTGAACCTGGAGACGGGTGTGCAGTGTCGGGGCGCGTGGCGATCCATGCGGTCCTGCTCCTTAGCCGTCATGACATCAAGTGTTGCCGGGAACCTTGGAGATTCCGTCGAAAAACGATGGAGATTGGGTGGAGGCGGTGTGCATCGTGGCCGGCGGACTCCCCTTCCGCCGGCCACGAGCACGGACCTGCCCGTCAGAAGCGCTGCGAGTACTTCACGTACACGGTGCGGCCGATATCGAAGCCACCGTAATAGGGGAAGGAGCTGGACGGCTTGGAGAACATGATCGGTCCCTGGTGGTTGAACACGTTGTTCGAACCCAGCGCCACGGTGCCGTCCCACGGCAGCTTGTAGCTGACCTGGATGTCGTGGAAGGCATTGGAGCCGACCTTGCGCAGGGCATCCGGTTCACCGTAGGCGTAGCGGTCGGGCAGGGTGCACGGACGGTTCGGTACGCAGTTTTCAACCATGCCGGAGTAGTAGCGCACGGTGTACTGCGTGCTGAAATTGCCGAGCTGCCAGTTCACACCCAGGTTCGAGCGCAGGCGGGAAATGCCCGGCTGGCCGATCCGGCCCATCATGATCGTATCGCCGGCCGAGTTCTGGTTCTCCTCGTCGTACTTGGAGACATAGCTGTTCTGCAGGTCGATGGTGAAGCGGCCGAACGAGAACTCGGGCAGGCGGTAGCGGATACCCAGGTCCCAGCCTTCGGTTTCCATCGAGCCCAGATTGGCCAGACCGTAGAACATGCTGGTGATGTGGCCATCGCCAGCGCGCTTGACGCTGCCACAACGCGAAGCGTTGCCGAGCACGTAGCAGTCACGCAGGATGCGGTCGACGCTGTCCTGGATGATCATGTTGGTGATCTTGTAGCTGTACCAGTCGAGGTTGATGTCCAGCCCGTCCACCCAGCGCGGGCTCCAGACCACGCCCACGGTCTTGCTCTTGGACTCTTCCGGGCGCAGCTTCGGATCGGAGCCGGTGGTGAACTCGTCAGGCGTGGCGCACGGATAGCTGGCGCAGGGCTTCAGGCTCTGGTTCAGCTGCTGGTAGCCCAGCGGGACGCCGGCGGCGTTGCAGGCGGCATTGCCGTTGACGCTGTTGGTGGCGCCGATGCCGCACGGGTCGACATAGGTTTCGAAGCTGGTGCCCAGGCCGCCATACAGATCGGAGATGCTCGGTGCGCGGAAGCCTTCGGCGAAGGTGCCACGGATCATGAGCTCTTCGATCGGACGCCAGGCGAAGCTCGCCTTGGAGTTGGTGGTGCTGCCGAAGTTGCTGTAGTCGGAGTAGCGCGTAGCCAGGTTCACGGTCAGTTCCTTGGCGAACGGCAGGTCGCGCAGGATCGGCACGTTCACTTCGGCGAAGAACTCGTTGAGGCTGTAGTCGCCGGCGGTGGTGGATGCGCCCAGTGCAGTGCTCTGGCGCGACTGGGCGAAGGCATCGGGCACGAAGCGGCCTTCTTCCTTGCGGTACTGATACCCCAGGGCGACGGACAGGTCACCGGCAGGCAGTTCGATCACCGGGCCGGAGATGTTGGCGAAGTAACTGCGGGTCTTGGTGATGCCGGTATCGTTGAACGTCGGGAACAAGAAGCGCTGCAGTTCGGGATCGGAGAGAGAGCCAGCCCCCGCGACCCCGAACGGCAGCAAAGGATTCCAGGCCAGGCAACCCGAGACCGGCGATGCCGCCGTGCCACACCGGGCCACACCGTTGGCATCGAGGTAGGAGGGCCCCAATGCCTGCCGGGAAGCGATCAGGCTCATGTCGCCACGGCCTGTTTTTGTAACTTCATTGCGGTTGAACAACGCGCCGACTTCCCAGTCGTACGTCTTGGTGCCCAGCTCGAAGTAGCCGGACAGACTGGGTGCAACCCGCAGCGACTTCAGCTTGCTTTCGGTCGTGCGCGGCACTTCCCACAGGCGGCGATTGAACGCGATGCCGTGGTCGAGCGGGTTGAATACGCTGGCCGCGTCCAGGGGCGTGCCGAACTTGGTCGACTGGTACGGGTAGCCCGCGATCTGCTGGTCGGTGGTGCGCTCGTTGTAGCCGATGTCGGCAGTGAACTTGATCTGGTCGGTCAGCGCATAGTCCGTGCTCAGGAACAGCGAGCGGCGCTCGATGCCGGTCTGCAGGTGCATCTGGTCGTTGCCGTTGGCGAACTCGGCCGGCGTGATCGGGTGGTAGTCGTTCGGGTTCTTCGGATCGCCGCCACGATTGAGGGTCTTGAATACGGCATCACCGGTATTGCACTTGTAGAGCGCCGGGTCGCACCACGAACCGTTCTGGCTGATGTTGCTCCAGTCCGCGCCCGGGTAGTTGGGGCCGGCGCCGCCGTACCGGGAGAACTCGCGGTCGCGGGCAAACACTGGATCGGACTTCTGGTATTCCAGCGCAAGGGTGTAACCGCCGCGCTCGCCGCGTGCGCCGGTGACCAGCGAGAACGTGCTGTCCTTGCCATCGCCCTGGCTGAACTGCCCGTGCTGCATGGACACTTCCAGGCCTTCGTAGTTCTTGCGGGTGATGATGTTGACCACGCCAGCGATTGCATCCGAGCCGTACAGCGAGGAGGCGCCGTCCTTCAGCACGTCGATGCGTTCCACCGCGCTCATCGGAATCTGGCTGAGATCCTGCAGGCCGCTGGTGGTGGCGCCGAGCCGCTTGCCGTTGACCAGAACCAGGGTGCGCGTGGCACCCAGATTGCGGATGTTGACGTAGTAGCCACCAACGTTCTCGCCGGACGCCAACGCGCGCGCACGCGAAATGGTCGGCGCGCCGGTGGATGTCAGGTTCTGCAGCAGGTCGGCGATGGTGGTGAAGCCCTGCTGCTCGATCATCGCGCGGGTGATGGCGATGATCGGCTGCTGCGTTTCGATATCCACGCTGCGGATGGCCGAACCGGTAACCTGGATGCGATCGAGGTTCTTCGGTGTTTTATCGCTGTCATCCTGCGCATGCGCGGCCGGTGACCAGGCAGCGGCCAAGGCCGTGCCCACTGCCAGGGAAAGCAGGGTGTACTTGTAGTGCATTTGGCTCTCTCCAAATCCAGTTGAATGGGTTTCCGCATCGCTGCGTGGAAACCGATCTGAAATCCCGCTGTGCGGAATCGGAAGGAACCTAACACTCCGTTTACAACTCGATTACGTTATGGACGCGTTATCGTCGCGCGCCGGATACAGCGTTCATGCACAGGCCATGCACGAAACCGCGACGCGCACCAAGGGTGCTCTGCTTCAGTCTGGCTGCGGGCTGATGACAGACTCCAGGAGACATCCGATGAATACCCCCGGCAAACCAAGACCCACGTGGAAGCAGTGGCATGTGCTGTTGCTGGTGCTTGCCATCGCACTGTTGGTGACGCTGATCATCGTCATCGCGCCATGGTGAATCGTCGGCGTTCTGCTCAGGTACCGTGAACGCGGAAATGCGACGGGATGAAGGAGTCAGGGCGCGTTGAGGGTGGTGATGCATGCATCAATTCGTACTCACCCAATCGGCACATTCAAACCTCCACAGTGGTCCCGAAGGCAACGCACTCGCGCTGTCATTCTCCATAGACCATCGAGCACACAGGAGCGATTCCATGAGCACCCAGTCCACCATCGAACACCGCCTCAACGACCTGATCGAGATCGCCCGCGACGGAAAGTCGTTCTACGAGGAAGCTGCGACCAAGGTGAAGGATGCCGAACTGTCGGCCCTGTTCACTCGTATTGCCGGCGTCAAGGGCCGCATCGTCGCCGCACTGAGTGGCTCCGTTGCTGCCAGCGGTGGCAAGCCGGCCGAGCACGGCACCGTGGTCGGTTCGATGCAGCAGTTCTATGGCAAGGTCCGCGCTGCATTCGGCGACACCAACTATGGTTACGTGGCCGAGCTGGAAGAGTCCGAAGACCGGCTGCTTGGCGCGTTCAAGGACGTGCTGAAGGACAACGAACTGCCGCCGGCTGTGCGCCAGGAAGTCACCCAGCTTCTGCCTGAAGTGCAGGAGTGCCATAACGTGATGCGTGCTCGCAAGCACGCCATGAAGGCGGCCTGACGATCATCGGCGGCCTTCTCCCCGGGGCCGCCACGGTCGGGGCAGCGTGGCTGCCCCGGCCAACCTGGAGGCGGCGTGCAGGACTCAGCGTGGCGCATCGGGCGCGATGTCCTGCAGGTGCAGAACGCGCCCCATCAGCTCGCTGAAGATGGGAGCTGCGACCGCTCCACCACCGTAGCCTCCGCGGCGTGCATCGGGATCGTCCACTACCACGGCGACCGCATAGCGTGGATGTCGCGCTGGTATGACCCCCGCAAACAGGGACATGTAGTGGCGCGCGTATCCACCGGCAGCCGCCTTGCGCGCGGTTCCGGTCTTTCCGGCGATGGCATAGCCGCTGATGCGGGCCCGCGTCGCGGTGCCGCCGGGCTCGGTGGTGGTGGCAATCATGTCCATCACCTGGTCGGCCACGTTTGCAGGCATGGCACGGCTCACCGCTGTTGCGCGACAATGCTCGAAGGTCGGTTGCACGCGCAGGCCATGGTTGGCCAGCGTCGCGTAGGCATTGGCCAGCTGCAGCGTGGTCATCGACAGCCCGTACCCATAAGCCAGGGTCTGCTTGCTGGTGCCGCTCCATGCAGCAGGAGCGGCCAGCACACCGTTGCGCTCGCCGGGAAATCCGCTGCCCGAGACATGCCCTGCGCCCAGTGCGGCAAACATCGCGTGCAGCTGCTCGCGGCTCAGGCGGTGCGAAATCAACGATATGCCCACGTTTGAGCTTTTCTTCAGGACGTCGCTGGTATCCAGTACGCCCAGATCCCGATAGTCACGGGTGGTGAAGCGCCCATTGCGGATCCAGCCTGGGTGGGTGTCGAACGTGCTGGCAGACGTGATCACGCCGGCCTCGAGCGCTGCAGCCACGGTGAAGGGTTTCACCGTGCTGCCGGGCTCGAACACATCGGTCACCGCACGGTTGCGGCGTGCATCGGCGGCGCCGGTACCGGGCGCATTGCTGTTGTAGGTGGGCCAGTTGGCCATCGCCAGGATCTGGCCGGTACCGACTTCCAGCACCACGATGCTGGCGGCAGCCGCGCCGTAGCGCTGTACTGCCGGTCCGAGTCCTGCCTGCAGGATGTGCTGCATACGGCTGTCCAGCGACAGCACGATGTCCTCGCCGGGACGCGCCGGACAGCCACGGTCGCGCAGTTCGACCGGGCGGCCCTTGCGATCGATGATGACGTCACGGTAGCCGGCCTGTCCGCTCAGGCGCGCGTCGAACAGGCGCTCAAGGCCTTCAAGCCCACGGCCTTCGATATCGGTGACGCCGACGGTCTGCGCGAACAGCTCCGACTGTGGATAGAAGCGTTTGAACTCCTGCTGCAGGTGGACGCCTATGGGGGCCCTGGCCTGCAGTGCTTCAAGGCGGGCTGGATCGCCGCGACGAAAGCCAGGCAGATAGACGAAGCGTCGTTGCCGGTTGCGCGCCAGCAGTCTGGTCAGCACCGTCGCATCGGCATCCAGTACCGAGGCCAGCTGCTCGACTGAACCTGATGCGTCGAAGAAGGCGCGCGGATCGATCCACAGGGATGCTACAGGAGCCGATCCGGCAATGACGATGCCGTGGCGGTCGTACAGCGTTCCGCGATGCGCGCGCAGCGGATGGTGGCGGAGCATCCGTGCTTCGGCCTGGTGCCGGTAGAAGTGGTGATGGATGATCTGGACGTCAGCGGCCCGCGCCAGCAGCAGGCCCGCCAGCACGGCCAGTGCGGCGCAGGTCAGGCGGTAGCGGCGTCGGAAGTCATGGGCACGCGCGCGGCGTCGCGCCATGGTGGGGGTGCGCATGCGATGGGGCATCGAGACAATGGTTACAGCGGTTGCCCGGCGATGTAGGCTAGCAGTGCGGAAGCACGGTCGATGACATTGGCGTGGCTGCGGCCATCGGCAACAGCCATGCAGGCGATCTCCGCATCGCGCAGCGTGGCCAGCCGGTCCTGCAGGACCGGATAGGGTTCGGCCGTGCGATAGGTTGCGGTGTAGCCGGCATCCAGCAGCGGCTGGACCTGCACGGGATGGCTGTCGTGCTGGTTGCGCAGGGTGCGGTCGATCCGTGCGACATCACAGGAGGCGATGGCGTTGAACGCGTACTCCCATGCCACGGCGTTCGCCATGCCCTGGTCGATCTGGCTGAGCAGCGCTGCACGAGGTGGTTCGATGGGAGAACTGGACGATGCCGCCCCTGTGGTGGCTACCGGCATGGCGAACAGAAACAGGATCAGCGGGAGGTTCAGTCGCATGCGCGCGGCTCCGGGCGTTGCAGGAGGGATGGTGCTTCTGCCGCAGACCGGCTACGGCCCAGCAGCAACACCGCAAGGCTGGCCAGCAGCGCGGCGATGGCCGACGTCCACAGTGCACTGGCAAATCCATGGCTGTAGATCGCCTGTGCGAAGGCGGCGGTGCGCGCATCGGCGAAGGTGCCGGTAGCGATCGCATCGGCCATGGGCAGTACGTTGCGCGCGGGAACCGCCGCGGACAGTGCGCTGCGGATGCCCAGGCTCAAGGCACTGGACAGTACGGTGAATCCGAGCAGGATGCCGACAAAGCGCGTGGTCGCGCTGATGCCGGAGGCCATGCCGGCGCGCTCGCGCGGTGCCGCGCCGATGATGGCTTTGGATGTCTCGCCATTGAGGATGCCGCCGCCGGCACCGATCACCACCATTGCGACGAGTGCCAGCCAAGGCAGGTGCTGCCACGCGGCCAGTCCGGCCACGGCATTGCCCGCGGCGGTGACCGACAGCCCGATCGCCAGCACCGCCGGACTGGTCAGATGGCGACCGAGCCGCCGGCCCACGCTGGGAAACAGCAGCATCGCCGCAGCGAACGGAAGCATGCCAGCACCGGCAGCCAGTACGCTCAGGCCGATGCCGTTCTGCAGGTACTGCGGCAGCATCGATGCCATCACCTGTGCGCTGACCGAATAGCCGACCATGGCAATGAGTGCGCCGACGAAACGCGGACTGGCCAGCAGCCCGAGATCGACCATGGGATGTGACCGTGCCCGTTCAACGATGACGAAGGCAACAGCCATGATGATGGCCAGGCCCAGCCCAATCAGCGCCGGGGCCGATGTCCATCCTTCTGCCAGTCCTTCCACCAGGAAGAACACGATGCCGAAGATGGCAGCGCTGAACGTGATGATGCCGGGCGGATCGAGCGGGCGGACCACGCTGTCTGACGACTCGGGTATCCAGCGCAGCGTGCCGTAGCCGAGCAGGCCCAGGAACGGCAGGATCGCGACGAACACCGCGCGCCAGCCCCAGAGTGCGGACAGCACGCCGCCGATCAGCGGTGAGAGCACCATCATCACGCCCATGGCTGTGCCCCAGAACGCCCATGCAGTGTCCTTGGCGGCCCCCTCGTGGTACGTGTGGCCGATGATCGACAGCGAGGGTGCCAGCAGAAAGGCTGCACCCATGCCCTGCAGAGCCCGCGCCAGGTAGAGCAGGGCAGCACCGGGCGCCAGTGCGCAGAGCAGAGAGGTGAGGGCGAACAGGCTGATGCCGATCAGCAGCACCCGGCGGCGGCCGTAGCGGTCGGCGACCGCACCGGCGGGCAGCAGAAGTGAGGTGAAGGACAGGATGTAGGCACTGATCACCCACTCGATATCCGCGAATCCGGCGTGCAGGTCACGTGCGATGCTGGGCAATGCGACCGCGACGGCATTGGTCTCCAGCACGGTCATCGTGCAGCCCAGCGAGGCCACCAGCAGGACCGCGTCAGGCAGCGTGTGCCGTGCAGGCGAAGGGGGAGGAGAGGGCGGCACCGGTCACTCGCAGGAAGGGGAGGACGGCCATTCCATCAATGATCGGTGTTTGTTTCATTCTCGGTGTTTTCTGGTTACGTTAGCTTGAACCTAACGAAATGTCGCCCATGGAACGCCGTCACCTGGAGTACTTCGTCACTCTGGCCGAGGAGCTGCACTTCGGTCGTGCGGCCCTGCGCCTGGGAATTGCCACTCCCACGCTGAGCGTGCAGATCCAGGACATCGAGCGTCGGCTCGGCACGCGCCTGTTCGACCGCGGCCGGCGCGAGGTGCTGCTGACCTCGGCAGGCGAGGTGTTCCTGGCGGAAGCCCGCGATGTGCTGCGCCGGTTCGAACAGGCCGAGACCCTGGGCCGGCGCGCGGGGCGGGGTGAGATCGGCAAGATCGAGATCGGTTACGTCGGCTCGGCGCTGTATGCCGGAGCATTGCAGGATCAGCTCAGGCGGTTCCGCAGCCGCTACCCGGGCGTGGAACTGCAGGTGAGCGAATGGCCGATGGGCGAGCTCCCGCAGCTGCTGCAGGAAGGACGGGTGGATGTGGTGTTCTGCCGGCCTCCGATGGATGTACCCGACAGTTTCGGCGAACACACCTTGGTCGAAGACCAGTTCTGCGTGGCGCTGCCGGAAACCCATCCGCTGGCGCAGGCCCGGTCGCCGGTGCAGCCGGCGTCATTGGCCCGGGAGGGTTTCGTCATGCCGGAGCAGCCGGTGGGCGCAATGGAAGTCGGGCGCCGCGGCGGGTTCATTCCACGTATCCGTTCCCAGCCCGGGCATCTGGCGGCGGTGTTGGCTGAGGTGTCGGTCGGCGTTGGTTCGGTGGCGATCGTGCCATCGGTACTGCAACGCACGCTGGTGCTGCCCGGAATGATCTATCTGCCACTGGCCGGCCCCACCATCGTCTCGACCATCGCTGTGCAGTACCGGCGGGCAGAGACTTCGCCAGTGGTGCGGCGGCTGATCGAGCAGGTGAAGGAGACACCGTGCAGGCGCATCGACATGTTGCCCCTGGCCTGAGCGCCGCGCGGCAGGTGGACGATTGCTACACTGGTGCCACCTGCATTCGCATTCGATGGACACCATGAACAACGGGAACGGTCCGCAGACAGTTCGCTGAGCCGCAACAACGATGCAGACGTTGTTGCGGTGATCATCCCTGCGATGCACGCGAATTGGATGGATCACCGCCGGATTCACTCTGGGCGGAGACTCCCCATGTTCAATCGACAGGCCCCGCGTTGGGCCCATACCCTGCCATCGGCCATTGCGCTGATGGCGCCGTTCGACCTCCTGGCCTCGCTGGCCATGGATATCTATCTTCCCGTGGTACCGGTGATGCCGCAGGCATTGCAGACATCACCGACGCTGGTGCAGCTCACCTTGAGCATCTACCTGCTGGTACTTGGCCTCGGCCAGTTGCTGTTCGGCCCGTTGTCCGACCGCATCGGGCGGCGGCCGGTCCTGTTGCTGGGGGCGTTGCTGTTCGCGCTTTCGTCGTTCGCGCTCGCCATGTCCAGCAGCGGCGCAGCATTCCTGGCCTGGCGAGCCGTGCAGGCGGTGGGAGCGTCGGCGGCACTGGTGGCGACCTTTGCCACGGTGCGTGATGTGTATGCTGATACAGCCGAAGGCGCGTCGCTGTACGGGCTGTTTGCCTCGATGCTGGCCTTCGTGCCGGCGCTGGGACCGATCCTCGGCGCCCTGCTGGCAGGCGCCTTCGGCTGGCGCGCGATCTTCGTTCTGCTCGGCGTACTGGGCATGATCGCCGGCATGCGCGCGGTACGGCATTGGCAGGAAACCCGCCCGCAGTGCCGGGACGCGTCGCGACCCGCGCTACGACGCATCCTCGGCAGCGGCGCGTTCTGGGTCTACACGCTGGGCTTCAGTGCGGGCATGGGCACGTTCTTCGTGTTCTTCTCGGTCGCGCCCCGGCTGCTGGTCGGGCGCATGCAGTACTCGCCGCTGTCGTTCAGCCTGGCCTTCGCCACGGTGGCGCTGGTGATGATCGTCACGGCGCGGATGGCGAACGTGTGCATTGCCCGCTGGAACCTACGCGGTACCTTCCTGCGTGGTCTGTGGGTGATGGTGGCCGGAGTACTGCTGATGGCGTTGGCCGCAGCGTGGCCTCCCTCGTTCGTCGGAGTGGTGCTGCCCATGTGGGGCATCGCGGTGGGGCTGGTGATGGTGGTTTCGGTGGCTGCAAGCGGTGCGCTGCGTGATTTCGCCGATGCGTCAGGTACGGCGGTGGCCCTGTACTACGCCGTGCAGAGCCTGATCGTGGCAGGCATCGGCACGCTGGTTACCCTCGTGCCGCCCGGCGATACCGTGTGGCCGCTGGTGGCCTATGGGTTGCTGTTGCCACTTGCCAGCCTGGCAGGTGCCGCCGCGCTGCGGCATCGCGCATAACGCTGGGTGGCGGGCAAAAAAGGGGGCGGCCGCAAGGCCGCCCCAACCCGTCAAGAGAGCACGTGTTTAGAAGCGCACAGACCAGCGTGCGGTGGCGCCATGGTCGCGGCTTTCACTGCCGAACTGGCCGCTGTAGCCCAGCTCCAGCTGCTGCCGCGGGGTCAGCCACGCCGCCAGGCCCAGCTCGGCCACGACGGCGTTGTCGGCAATCGGTGCGCCCTCGACTGCAAAGGTGGTGCTGCTGTTGGCGAAGGCCAGGTTGGCCACCTGGCTGCGGTCACCGAAGGCGCGGCGATAGCCCACGCCACCGCGCAGGTGCAGCCAGCTGTCCTGCTGGAACGATGCCTTCAGGCCCTTGTCGAAGCGCAGGCCAGCGGTGGCGATGGTGGTGCCGGTGTCGTCCACCTTGCCGTGCAGTGCGGCCGCGCCGCCACGCTCGTTGACCTGCTTCAGGTCCACTTCCACGCGGGCGACCTGCAGGTACGGCTCCAGCCCACCTTCCGCATTGCCGAAGCGGTAGCCCGCTTCGATGAAGGCCTGGCGCGTACGTGCGTTGTAGCGCGCGCTGAGGCTGTTGCTGAAGCCGGCGAAGGCAACATCACGCGTGCTCTTCACTTCGTTGCGGCTCCATGCCACGCCACCGCGCAGGCCGAAGCCGCCCCAGGTGTGGCTGGCATAGGCGCCGAAGTGCGTGTTGTCGATCTTCGACTTGGCACGACGCTCCTGCTGCTTCGCGTCGGTGCGGCCTGTACCGGCCAGCACGCCGATCTGCCAGCCACCGAACTCGCGGTCCATGCCGACCAGCAGGCCGTTGCTGTTGGCGTCGGTGCGCGCGGTGTTGCTGTTGCCATCCAGCTTGCTGTTGCCGCCCAGTGCCTGCACCCAGGCGCCGGTGGCATCACCCGCATCGGCACCGGGTGCGGCGGCGCCGGCACGACGTGACAGTGCGGCATCGCGCACATAGCGGCTGCCCTCGACCAGGGCCAGCGCCGTGGCCGGATGCAGCTCGCCGCTGAGGCCATCGAGCACGCCACCCACCTGTTGCGGGAACAGTTGGGTCAGCGGCTTGGGCAGGCCCTGGTTGATCGCCAGTCCATCGGCCACCGCCGCGGCCGCACGCTGGTTCGGCGTGGTGGCGGCGCTGGCGAGCGAGGCACCCCGGGTCACGTCGATGCGGGTGCCATTGGCGCCGTAGGCCAGGCTGAACTGCAGGAACGGCGAGAACGCGCTGAAGTCGGTTTTCGCGAACTGGCCGCTGACACCGCCGTCGGCGCGGATGAAATTGAACTGCTCGCCGAGGTAGTAGGTACCCGGCTCCGGCAGTGCGACCAGGGTGCCGCCGAGAGTGGCGGTGCCGGTTACGTGCAACTGGTCACTGCGGCCGCCCGGGGCAAGTTCGGCGGCATAGACGCCGGTTGCGCCCTGCACGTAGTTGCCGTTGACGGTCAGCGTGCCGATCGAATTGCCGGGCGCGATGATGCCGTCCACACGGGTGTTGCCCAGCGTGCCGATGCCCTTCAGCAGGCCGTTGGCACCGACCGTGGTGGTGCCGCCGGTCTGCGTGCCGTTGAAGGACACCACGCCACCGTTGACCGTCAGGTTGCTGTCCTTCAGCAGGCCGCTGCTGCTGACCGTGCTCACGCCTCCGGTGGTGTTCAGGGCGGTGGAGACCAGCGAGCCGTTGAGCAGGAACTGGCCACCCTGGACCTCGACCGCTGACGTGAGTGTGTTGGTGCCGTTCAATTCCAGCGTGCCGTCCTGCAGCACTGCGCCGTTGAAGGTGTTGCCACCACTCAGGCGCAGCCAGCCGATGCCGGACTTGGTCAGCTTGCCGGGGCCGCCGATGTCGTTGGTCCAGTCATCCCAGGCATCGCCTTCCCACACCTTCAGGCCACCGGCCTTCTGGTTCATCACCACGTTGGTGTCCACGCGCAGCGAGCCGTAGCCTTCGATGGCCTTGCGCAGGTCGACCATGCCCCAGCCGTAGATCTCATCGACGCCCGGATCGCCCAGATCGCGGGCGGTGGTCAGCAGCACGTCGCGGACCTGTGCGCTATCGAGATAGGGGAAGCGCTCAAAAAGCAGCCCGAGAGCACCGGTAATGTGCGGGGCCGCCATGGACGTTCCGCTCTTCTCTCCATAGCCGTGCGTCGGCACGCGCTGAGTTACGTCAAGCGAGATGTTGCCATTCGCATCGGTGCGAATATCTGCCGTTGGCGGGGCAGAGGGGTCGTAGGTAGTTGAGTTGATGTCTGTCCCAGGCGCCGCAATGCACCAGTTGGCGCTCAGGCCACATTTGTTTGATCGATTGCTCAGCGTCAAGTCCTCCTGGACGTTGACCACGCTGAGCCAGTACCGCTCGATGTCGGGAAGGGCTCGCGGCAAGGTTGCATATATGCCGGCAATCGGACTTTCCTCAGGCGTGGGAATTTCCACATCAGTGTTGCCGGCTGCCCAGACCTGAATCATGCCCCTGGCGCGTGCGCCGTCCGCGAAGATGGAGAGTCTCTCAAGCCATTCGGGATCGCTGTATCGGCTATCAAATTCAGCTGCTGACTTGGGCTCTTCAGCCAATCCCCAGCTGTGATTGATCGCACGCACGCCCTGGGTGTTCATCTGATCGTATAGATCGACAAGCGCCGAATTCTCTGGCCCTGTGGACTTAACCCGCGTATCAAGACCGAGTCCTTTGAGATAGATCTCGGTGACGCTGTTAAAGAACAATCTGGCGACGGTCAGATCTGCACCGAATCCCACGCCATGCATGCCTGCGCCATCCCGATTGGCAGCGATGGTGCCACCCACATGGGTGCCATGATCCTCATAGGATGCGTTTCGCAGGAGCTCGCTAATCTGCGGGTCGCGCAGAATCAGATCGGCAATGAACTTGGGCATCTTGGGATCAAGCGTATACCGCTGAACCTGCACCTCATCGCCAGCACTGGAGAAGCATGCATCCGGACCCGTCAATGCAGTCCTGTTCGTACACCGGCTGCCATCGCTCAACAGATCAGCAATAGTGATGCTGCGATGATTCTTGCCGGCGAATTCCGGGTGATCCAAGCCGGTGCCGCTGTCGAACACCCCCAGCCGGACGCCAGTGGCGGTCAGCCCCCGCGCGTACGCAAATTGGGCATTCATTGCACCCAGACCCCAGTCGGCATTGAATTCGTCCGTGCGCCAGCTGGCCGGGTCACCCGGCTTACCGGGAATCGAAGTGGTGCTGGCTGCTGCTGCGGCTGCTGCAACCGGCAACTGAAGGGGCGTGGAAGAGGGCGCCGAGGTGGCAGGTTGCGCCCAGGCCGCCTGCAATTGTCGCTGTTGCTGCCAGGTGTCGAGTGAGTCGCTGGCGATGGCGGGCGTAGCAGCAGCCAGCAGCAGGGAACTGGCTACAGCCAGTGCGAGGCGGCTATGCAGCGGAGAACGGGAGTGGGACGAACGGCCGTGCAGCGGGTGATTCATCGGACAACTTCCTTGGATGACGGACTACAAAGCCGTTAACGCCAAGGCACGGCGATACCCCCCAGCTATGTGGCAGGAATTTTATGAACACGTTAATTGGGCGTGACGCTTGCGTTCACTCCATCTCCCGGAGGCCTCGCTACCGTGGCCCGGCCTGGGCTCACCAGGCTTATCAAGGAGTGATGTCGATGCGTACTTTCAGGAAAATGATCGTGGGTGCGGTGTTCGCCTTGGCCTGCAGCGGTTCGGTTGCTGTGGCTGGGCCGATTCCGCCATGCGATCTTCCCTGTTGGAAGGCTTACCAGGCGTGTCTGTCCGGTGGCGGTGATGCGATGGAATGCCAGTACGAATACGATCGTTGCATCATGGATCGCTGCGGCGCTGTGTAAGCAGTGGCAATGCAGGATTGATGACGAGCCCCGTCCCTGACGGGGCTCTTCTGTTTCAGCGCCGCCCGCTTGCAGGCCATGCACGCAGCGGCGAGGATGGGGAATCGCATCGGAGCCGCTGCACATGGCCGTCAAACGTGTCGTCGCCAACATCGCCACGCCTGACCCTGCGCGTGCCGCAGCGTTCTATGGCGAGCTGCTGGGCATGCCGGTGGTGATGGACCACGGCTGGATCATCACCCATGGCGGCGAGGGCAGCGCGCTGGCGCAGGTCAGCTTTGCCACTGAAGGGGGATCCGGCACGGCGGTGCCGGATCTGTCGATAGAAGTCGACAATCTGCAACAGGTACTGGAGCGCATGCGCGCGGCCGGCATCCCGCTGGAATATGGCCCCGCCGATGAGCCCTGGGGTGTGCGCCGCTTCTTCGTCCGTGACCCGTTCGGGCGGCTGTTGAACATCCTCGCCCACATCTGAGCAGCAGAAAGCCCGTCAGCGACGTTTGGCACCGGTTGGTGGCACGCCGACCATGCGCAGGCAATCATCCACCACGGCGGCGATGAAGGCATCGGCATCCTGTGCGGGTATGGCGATCAGGTCGTCGGTGGCGCCGTGCACGCCGGCATAGATCAACGAGGCGGTGACTTTGGGCGCTGGAAGCTGCCACAGAGCTGCGGCATTGCCTGCTTCGAGGATGCCCAGCAGTTGCTGCTGGATCGCATTGCGTTCGGCGTTGCCACGCTGGTGGTGATGATGGTTGGCGTACACCACGTCGTGCAGTGCATGGGTGCGCACATAAAGTTCGATGTTGGCGCGGATCCAGGCGCGCAGGCGTGCTACGCCATCGCTGGCCGGGTAGCGCTGCACGGCGTGGTCGACGTCTTCCATGAAACGCTGGGTATAGCGCTGCGCCAGCGCCTGCAGAATCTCGGTGCGCGAGGCGAAGTAGGTATAGAAGGTGCCCTTGGCAACGTCGGCTGCGGCGACGATGTCGCTGATGGTGGTGGCATCCACTCCCTTTGACAGGAACAGCGCCTGCGCGGCGTCCATCAGTTCTTCCTGGCGGGTTTCCGCAGGTTTGGTGCGTGGCCTGGCGACAGCTGGGGTCTGCATGTGGGAGGGATCCGGGTGCGACGGGAGCCATTCTAGCTGGCCTGTGGCACCGACTGACCGTCAGTCATTGACCGACGGTCAGTCAATGGCTAGGATGCGCACACATCCTTCCCCCGGGAGCCGTACATGCGACGTTTCCAGCGGCCGGCCCTGGTGCTGGCGGCCTACCTCGGCACATTCCTCGCCTCTCTGGACATCAGCATCGTCAACGTCGCCCTGCCGACCCTGCAGCAGGCGTTGAATACCGACATGGCCGGCCTGCAGTGGGTGATCAATGCGTATGCAATCGCGCTTTCGGCGTTGATGCTGTCGGCGGGGCCGCTTGGGGACCGTTACGGTCATCGGCGGATGTGGCTGCTCAGCGTCGCCACCTTCACGCTGGGGTCGCTGCTGTGCGCCTGTGCCGGCAATCTTGCGACCTTGGTAGCCGGGCGTGCAGTGCAGGGCATCGCGGGCGCTTTGTTGATTCCCGCCGCAATGCCGATCCTCAGCCACGCGTTTCCCGACGCGCGCCAACGTGCACGTGCGATCGGTGGCTGGTCGGCGTTCAGTGCGCTGGCCCTGGTGCTTGGCCCGCTGCTGGGCGGCGTGCTGGTACAGCGCGTCGGATGGCCCAGCATCTTCCTGATCAACCTGCCGTTGGGCCTGCTCGCGCTGGCGCTGGGCGCCTGGGGAATTCCGGAGCGGCGGCATCCGCAGCACGCTGCGCTGGACCCTGCCGGGCAGCTGCTCAGCGTCGTCGCGCTGGGTGCGCTGAGCTATGGCCTGATCGCGATCGGCGCGCATGGCCTGCTGGCCCCGGTGACGCTGCTGGCGCTGGGCGTGGCAGCTGCCGGGTTGATCCTGTTCGGCATCGTCGAACGCCGGGTGGCACGCCCATTGCTGCCGCTGGACCTGTTTGCCGACCGCCGCTTCGGCATGTTCAACCTGGCCTCGTTCGTGCTGGGCTTCACTGCCTATGCCAGCCTGTTCTTCCTGTCGCTGTTCTTCCAGCAGGCGCAGGGGCACAACGCTGCGCTGGCAGGCTCCCAGTTGGCCCCGCAGTTCCTGTTGATGGGTGCCGTGTCGCTGTTGTTCGGGCGTCTGGTCGCCCACCTCGGGCTGCACGCCGCGCTGGTGCTGGGCTATGCCCTGGCCGGGGCGGCGCTGTGCGCGATGGCCACGTTCGAACCGGCTACTTCGCACGCCTATTCCAGTGCTGTGCTGGTGCTGCTTGGCATTGGAATGGGGCTGGCAGTGCCGGCGACCGGCATGGCGGTCATGGCCAGCGCGCCGGTCGAGCGCGCGGGTATCGCCTCAGCCACGATGAACGCGTTGCGTCAGGCAGGCATGAGCCTGGGCATCGCGCTGCTGGGCAGCCTGATGGGCCAACGCGCCGTGCAGCAGTTCGCCGCGTCCGCGCAGGCGGCCGGGCAGCGGGGGCTGGTGGCACAGGCGCGCGAACTGATCCTGCAACCGGGCTCGATGCACGCCACGCCGCAGATGCTGACGTGGTATCGCAGTGCGATGGCCAGTGGTTTCGGATGGGCGATGGCTGTGGCCGGTGCGCTGGCCCTGCTTGCGGCGCTCGGGCTGTATCGGCAGCGCGCACCGGCCTGACGCGCTGCATTCAGCCCTGCTGGCGTTGCGGACCCGCTGCCGTGCGTTCGATCTCCTGAGGCTGTTGTTGCTGCTGGCGCGCATTGGCGTGGCGAGCGTGTCCACCTTCACGACCGATC
Source organism: Stenotrophomonas maltophilia group sp. Smal13 (assembly GCF_030236855.1). NCBI lineage: Bacteria > Pseudomonadati > Pseudomonadota > Gammaproteobacteria > Lysobacterales > Lysobacteraceae > Stenotrophomonas > Stenotrophomonas maltophilia group sp. Smal13. The sequence continues at coordinate 15,258 of NZ_JASJSQ010000042.1, read as the reverse complement.
TCGGCCATGTGCTGGCGGTTGCGGCTGATCGCCTCGCCGCCCTTGCGGCCCGCGACACGTGCCTCGGCCGGACTGAATTCATGTGCGTTGCCGGAGGCATGTGCGGCGCGCCCGCCCTTGGCAGCGATCGCGCGCTGCTTTTCCTGGTCCATTGATGCGAAACCCCGGTTGGAGCTGCGCGGGTTCTGCTCAGTCATGTGAAATCTCCTGCGGTGTGGGCGTCGCCTTCGTAGACGACGGCGTCCATGCTTGGCCATCGCACGCTAAGTCCAGGTCGCCATCTTCGCCCCGGTTTTCACGCGCCCTGCGCACGGGGCTGATCAGGCAGCCATTCAGGCGGGCGCTGCCTTCGCTGCGGCGATCTCGCTCAACTGCGGCAGCAGGGCCGCAGGAAGACAGTGAGGATGGAGTGTTGCGTAGAAGCACACGTGCATCCACCGGTGATCATGATGGGGCCACCGTTGCTGTTGATAGGATGCGCAACAACGCCACTCGCCTGGCCACGACAGGGACGTAGAACATGAACAGGATTGGATTGATCGCAGTGCTGGCCTGTACCGCCCCCGTCCATGCGGCCAGCCCCCTGTTGTCCGGCAGCTTCGTCCACGTTGGCTACTCGGGCAGCGACGAACAACTGCCGGCCGCGCAGTTGCCGCTGTTCCTGGATGAACTGCAGGACCTGGGCAACGACACGATCATCCTCGGTCAGGTGCGTGCCACCCGTGCCGGCGTCGGCTGCGCCAGCGGCGTGCAGGATTTCGAATGGATTGCCGGCTTTCCCGGCAAGCTCGGCACCGTGCTCGATGCGGCGGCCGCGCGCGGCATGAAGGTCGTGGTCGGCACCACCTACAGCTCGGGGCAGTGCGCCACCTTCTGGCAGGGGCAGAACGCAACGGCCGTGGCACAGGATGCGGCGCAGTCGCTGGCCCAGCTGGGCCAACAGTACGGATCGCATCCGGCGTTCGCTGGCTGGTACATCACCGACGAGCCAGCACAGGTGCCGGCTGATCGCGCGCCGTTCTACCGTGCGATCGTGACGGCGCTCAAAGGCAGTACACCCTCGCGGCCGGTGATGGTGGCCCCCTACCTGGCGTCATCCAGCGTGGATCCGGCCAGCGTGGGCCGGGCTGCTGCACAGTTCCGTACGGCCACCGGCGTGGATGTGCAGATCTGGCAGGACGGCATCGGCGCCGCCTCGCATGCACGCCTGTTCCAGTGGGATCGCCCGGGTCATTCCACCGAGGCGTATTACGAGGCGCTGTCGGCGGCGCTGGGGGCCAGCGGCCTGTGGGCCGACATCGAACTGTTCAACCATGGCAGTCCCTTGTTCCTGGAAACCGGCAACGGATTGTCCGGTGCCTATCGCTCCGCGTCGGTGCAGCGCATCAACCAGCAGTTGTGGAGCGCGCGTTCGGCCGGCAAGCGCGTTGCCTGGCTCAACCAGTACCACATGTCCGAGGTGGTCGGCCCCGGCCAGGGCTATGCCGAATCTCCGCGGTTGATGAACACCTATCGCGGGCTGTATGGGCTCGGCGCGTCCTACCTCGTCGATCCGGTGCAGACCACGTACAGCTACAGCGTGGCACCGGATGCAAACTATCCGGACAGCAGTGGCCACGAGCTGTTCGATCGCCGGGTGGGGGATCCGCGCAACCCGATGGATGCCGGCTGGGTAGGCGTGCATGGCAACGCCAGCATCACCATCGACCTGGGCCAGCGCCGGCGGGTGGACTGGATCGGCCTGCATACGATGACCCGCCCGGCGTGGGGCATCGTCACGCCGACAGCTGTGGAGGTGATGTGTGCCGAGCCGGGCGCCGCTGCGGTGAAGATCGGTGTGCTGTCGGCGCCATTCCCCCAGGCCGGACTGAGCGGTTCGACCGAAGAGGAATACGTGCTGGGCAACGCCGCGCCGCTGGCCGCGCAGTGCCGCACGCTGGAGCTGCGGTTGGCCAATGGCAGCTGGACGTTCCTCAGCGAAATCGAGATGGCGGCCGAGCAGTAAGCGCCTCAGCGTTGGGGCGTGCCGCGCAGTCGCTGCGCGAACGGCCGCTGTTCAAGTGCCTGCAGTGCGTCGCGCAGCACCTGCTCCAATGACTGTCCAAGATCGGCATCGAGGCTGCGCGCCGCGCGTGCCGTGGCCTGCCACTGCGCCTGCAGCGCCGGCAACGCCTGCAACGCGCGCGGGCTCAGCTGCAGGATGCGCTCGCGGCTGTCTTCACCGACCGCAGCGTGCAGCCAGCCGTCGCGCACCATTGCTGAAACCGTCTGGCTGAGCGCCGAATGGCTGAGCCCGCAGGCCAGTGCGAGATCCTTGATGCGGCAGGGTCCCTGCGCCATCAGCGTGCGCAGCACCGGGGTGTAGCGCGGCCGGTAGTCCAGTTTCAGGTCGCGGTAGGCCTGCTCGACCGCCGGGTCCAGCTGGTCGAGCAGGGCCCGCAGCAGTGTTCCCAGGGTGGCATGTTGGAGATCCATGGTGGCGATGATATATAAGCACTTACATATCATCAACATGGGGTGCGGTCATGGCGGTTTCGTGGATCCTGGGCGCGCTGCTGGCGGCGTCCTGCCCGGCCCAGGACGCGGTGCTGCAGGCGGCGGCCACGGCGATACAGGCGCAGTACCTGGACGTGGCCGAAGGCGCGCACATTGCCGAGGCCGTGCGCGGCTGGTCCACCCAGCAGCGCTATGTGGACAGCTGCGCGGACCCCAAGGCGTTCAGCGCACGCTTGAACCAGGATCTGGACGTGTTCGATGGCCACTTCCATGTCGAGCGGGTGGATGCCCGCGCCGGCCAGGACGACTGGCTGATGGCCTGGCGCGCGGATGCGCGCAGCAATGGTGCGGGCGTGCGCGAGGTGCGGGTGCTGGAAGGCAACATCGGTTACCTGCGCCTGAGCACCTTCTATCCGCTCGATCTGGCCCGGCCGAAGCTGGCTGCTGCCTTCACCCTGCTGGCCGACACCGATGGCCTGGTGCTGGACCTGCGCCAGAACGGTGGTGGCGATGACGGCAGTGCGGACCTGCTGGTGCGGACCCTGCTGGCGGCGGAGATCACCCAGGTGCAGTCACTGCAACGCCGTGGCCAGCGCAGTCCGGTACCGTTGCCACCGGCGAGCCTGGGGCTGTACCTGAAGCCGCTGGTGGTGCTGATCGACCGCCGCACCGGGTCGGCCGCCGAATTCGTCGCGTACTCGCTGCAGGCGCAGGGGCGGGCACGTGTCGTTGGTAGTCGAAGTGGCGGTGCGGCACATATGTTCGATGATCCAGTGCTGCTGCCGGATGGCTATCAGATCAGCATTCCCGACCGGCAGCCGATCAACCTCCGTACCGGAACCAACTGGGAACGCACCGGCGTCACGCCTGATGCAGCAGGCGGTGACGATCCGCTGTTCGTCGCCCGGCAGCTGCTCGCCCGATCGGCATCGCCAGAATGAACGCACAATTGCAACCGCGCCCTATCGCAGACGACATGCAGCGTGCCTAGAATCGATGCATCCCGGTAGTTCCCGGGCGCTTCGAGTGAATGGACTCAATGAAGATTCTGTTGACCGGCAGTTCCGGGCGGATCGGGCGTGCGATCTTCGGCGCGCTGGCGGCGGCCCACGAAGTGGTGGGGCTGGATCGCAGCCCATTCGCCACCACCCGCATCATTGCCGATGTCACCGATCGTCAGGCCGTGATCCGGGCAGTGCAGGGCGTCGACGCGGTGATCCATACCGCCGCCCTGCACGCACCCCATGTCGGCCTGGTGCCGGATGCGGTATTCCAGCAGATCAATGTGGAGGCGACTGCACACCTGTTGCAGGCTGCCCGCGAGGCCGGTGCACGCCGCTTCGTGCTGACCAGCACCACGGCGCTGTATGGCCATGCGGTGGTGGCGGGCGGTTGTCGCTGGATCGATGAAGATACCGAGCCGCTGCCACGCACCATCTACCATCGCAGCAAGCTGCAGGCCGAGGCGTTGGCTGAAGCCGCTGCGGCGCCGGGCTTCAGCGTGCGCGTGCTGCGCATGGCCCGCTGTTTCCCCGAGCCACCGGAGCGGATGGCGATGTTCCGCCTGCACCGCGGTATCGACGCGCGCGACGTGGCCAGCGCACATGCCGCGCTGCTGCACGATGAGGGCGCTGCCTTCGCACGCTACATTGCCTGCGCACCGACGCCGTTCCTGCGTGAGGATTGCCTGGAACTGGCGACCCAGCCCCGCAGGGTGCTGGCCCGCCGTGCCCCGCAGTTGCTGGCCGAGTTCGAGCGCCGTGGCTGGCCGCTGCCGCTGAGCATTGACCGCGTCTACGACAGTGCACTGATGCGCAGCACACTGGGCTGGCAGCCGCGCTTCGGCCCGGACGACGTGCTGCAGCAGTACGCGGTTGGCAGCATCGAGGTGCTGCCGCGGGCGGAATGGATCAAGGACCGCGTGGCCGAATAGGGCGGCAGCGGGGCGGGTTCCTGACCCGACCCTGAGCAGGTTCAGGAATGTGCAGATGGACCGCCTCAACCTCGTTCGCAGGCGGCCGCTAACCCGGTGCGCTTCCAGCGCCGGGCGTGTCCCGGCGGCCGGTGGCCTGCGCGACGGATCGCGCACCTGCGCGGTGCCCTCGCGGTGCCGGTCGTCCTGAACTGCCTTGCGGATCCTTCCATGCCTTCTCCCCGCTCCGCCGCTGCCCGCCGCCCGGGCAGCATCGCCCACAAGCTGATGCTGGGCACCGCTGCGATCGCGCTGCTGTGCTTCGGCCTGACTGCGTTCCTGATCTACCGCCAGGCCAGCGCCAGCCTGATCGACGCCTCGCGCCAGACCATGGCCAGCGAAGCCACCGCGGAAGCCCGCCAGGTCGCGGCCGATCTGGGCACCGCCTTTGCCAGCAACGACGCCATGGTCGAGGCCGTGCTCGCCCAGCGCGCGCGCGGCGATGTTCCGGACCGTGCCAGCCTGGCTGCCGTGCTGGGCGAGCAGTTGCGCACCCACCCCGAGTGGCTGGGCAAGAGCACCATGTGGGAGGCCGACGCCTTCGATGGCAAGGATGCCGAGTTCGTCAACACCGAAGCGCACGATGCCACCGGTCGTTACATGAGCTACTGGGCCTGGCACGACGGCAGGCCGCAGCAGTCGACGATGACCGACTACACCGAGACGGCCAGTGGCTCCGGTGACTGGTACATGGTGCCCAGCCGCGACAAGCTGGCGAAGGTAAGCGAGCCCTACGCCTATGACATCGGTGGCCAGCAGGTGCTGATGAGCACGCTGAGCACGCCGATCATCGAAAACGGCCGGTTCCTCGGTGTGTTCACTGTGGACTTCTCGCTGGCGGCGCTGCAGAAGCACCTGGCCACGCTGAAGCCGATGGGCGCCGGGCGCGTCGAACTGCTCTCGCCCAATGGCGTGGTGCTGGCCTCGGCCAATGCCGCCGAAATCGGCAAGCCGCGTGGCGACGCATTGACCCGCAGCATGCTGGCAGACATCGCCGCCGACCGCCGGTTCGAAGCCTTCACTCCGGATGCCGCCGGCAACGTGCGCGTATACGTGCCGCTGCGTGTGGGCGATGCGCCGCAGCGCTTTGCACTGGGTGTGGTGATGCCGCACGCGGTGATCGTGGCCGAGGCGCGCCAGCTGCTGTGGCTGACCCTGCTGGTTGGTGTGGTGGCCGCGCTGACGCTGAGTGCCGGTGTCTATGTGCTGCTGCGCCGGTTGGCGATCCGCCCACTGGCCGAAGCCGTGCGCGTGGCCGGCGACGTCGCCGCGGGCAAGCTGGACAGCACCCTGCCGGCACGCAGCAACGACGAAGTGGGCCGCCTGCTGGACGCGATGCAGGGCATGCGGGGGCAGCTGCAGTCGGTGATGGCGGCGCAGGTGGAAATGGCGCGTCGCCATGACGCCGGTGAAATCAGCTACCGCATGGACGCCTCGGCGTTCCCCGGTGAGTACGGCCGGATGGTGGCTGACAGCAACCAGCTGGTGGCCTCCAGCAACGCCGTCACCCAGCGCCTGGTCGACGTGATGCAGCGCTATGCGGTGGGTGACCTGAGCGTGGACATGGAAGCGCTGCCGGGCGAGAAGGCGGTGTTCACCGCTGCAATGGCCACCACCAAGAGCAACCTGGCGGCGATCAACGATCAGATCCAGCAGCTGGCCGCCGCCGCAGCGGCCGGCGATTTCGCGGTGCGCGGCGACACGCTGCGCTTCGACCACGACTTCCGCCGCATGGTGGAAACCCTCAACACCATGATGCAGGTCAGCGACCACAACCTGGCCGAGCTGTCGACGCTGCTGCGCGCGATTGCCGCAGGCGACCTCAGCGCGCGCATGCAGGGCGACTTCCACGGCGTGTTCGCGGTGATGCGCGACGATGCCAACAGCACCGTGCATCAGCTGACCCAGATCGTTGGCCAGATCCAGCAGTCGGCGGCCAGCATCCGCCTGGCGGCGGGTGAGATCGCCGCAGGCAACAGTGACCTGTCGCGCCGCACCGAGCAGCAGGCGGCGAACCTGGAAGAGACCGCGGCCTCGATGGAAGAGCTGACCTCCACGGTGCGCCAGAATGCCGACCACGCGCTGCAGGCCAACACCCTGGCCGGCTCCGCAGCGGGCGTGGCCAGCGAAGGCGGGCAGGTGGTCAGCCAGGTGGTGCAGACCATGGAACAGATCGAGGCCTCCTCGCAGCGCATTGCCGAGATCATTTCGGTAATCGATGGCATCGCGTTCCAGACCAACATCCTGGCGCTGAACGCGGCGGTGGAAGCGGCGCGTGCCGGCGAACAGGGCCGCGGATTCGCCGTGGTCGCCAGCGAAGTGCGTGCGCTGGCCCAGCGCTCGGCAGGCGCGGCCAAGGAGATCAAGGAGCTGATCGACGCCTCGGTGGCGCAGGTCGGTGCCGGTGCGCAGCTGGTGCACGGCGCGGGCCGCACCATGCAGGAAATCGTCGGCCAGGTCGGCCGAGTGAACGAGATCATGGCCGAGATCTCGGCAGCCTCGCGCGAGCAGTCGGCGGGCATCGAGCAGGTCAACCAGACCGTGGTGCAGATGGACGAGACCACCCAGCAGAACGCCGCACTGGTGGAAGAGGCCAGTGCCGCCGCGCGTGCGATGGAAGAACAGGCCGAGCAGCTGGCGGTGGCGGTCTCGCGCTTCCGCCTGCAGGCCGAGCCGGTGGCTACGGTCCGCCGCGCGGCCTGATCCTGTTGCGCGCACATGAAGACGCCCGGCCAAGGCCGGGCGTCTTCATTTCTGCTTGATGCTATGCCAGGCCGGAGTGCGGCGGCAGCATCGCGTCAGAACATGCCCTCGAAGGGATTCCAGCTGGCTTTGCCCTTCACCTGCTCCAGGTAGTAGCTGTAGTTGGTGCTGGCGGCAACCAGGAAGTTCATGGCGATGAACAGCGGGCGCGCGATGATATCCGGCAGGAACAGGGACACGATGCCCAGCACGAGGCCGATGCCGATCACCACCAGCGCCTTGCGCCACATGCCCAGAATGAACAGGTAGATGAAGCCGAAGAAGAAGGCGAAGAAGTTGATGTTGATCTTGAGGCGGTCGCCGAAGGACAGCGCCTTCCAGGCTTCCTTGAAGCGCGGCTCCTTCGGAGCGCCGTGCTGCTGGAAGAAATTGAAGCGGAACTGCCACTTCGGGCTGAAGCGGGAGAGGTCGACGGCGTTCATTGACGATTACGTCCTTGTAGGAAAACGGTTACATGATACGAGGCCGACGGTTCAGGAAACTACCCTCAACCGTCAAAAATGTGACGCGCCCGGCATGTGCAGGCCTGCGGCGGGGCGCCGCACCGTCACCCATCCGCCTTGTTTTTAGGATAGGGTGCGCAGTTCCGCTGCCGCCCCAGCTGAACCCGGGCGGCGGTGGGATGTCCATGGAGGTTGCATGACCACACCTGCTATACCGGAAAACGCACCGGGACCGGTGCTCCTGCCGACACCTGAAGTGGTGCAGGCACAACAACTGCTCGCACGCCAGCAACTGGCGGTAGCGATGGACCGTGCACGCACGGCCGCTACGCAGAACGCGGCCGCGGCCGCGCTGGAAAGCGAGTAATCCGCAACACCGCCGATCGCGCTGGCGTGCTGCCAGCGCGATGGCGGCGCGCGCCGCCGGTCAGAACCGCGCGGTCATGCTCATGAAGTAGCTGCGCCCGGCCACGAAATAGTCGGTGGAGCCTTCGGCATACAGCTTCTTGTCGGCCAGGTTGCTGACGCCGCCGCGCAGGGTCAGTACCTCGTTGACGTTCCAGGCAGCGGTCAGGTCATACAGGGTGTAGGCCTTGAGGAAGGTCGTGGCCGTACCGGTCTGCTTGCCGGTGTACTGCGCCGACAGGCTGCTGGAAAACACCGTGTTGGGCGTCCAGTCCAGCGACGAATAGCCGGAAAACTCCGGCGTATCGATCAGGTTCCTGCCGGTGGTCAGGTTCTTGGCTTCCTTCATCCAGGTGGCCGAGGTGCGCCAGCGCCACTGCTCGCCGAAGCGGAAGTTCAGGTTGCCTTCCATGCCGCTGGTACGTGCGCGCTGCACGTTGCTCATGCGCGTCCACCAGATGCCGTTGAACTCGCCCAGCGGCGCGTATTCGATCTTGTTCTTGAAGTCGGTATGGAAGTAGGTCAGGCCGGCATCGAGCAGGTCGTTGTCGAAGCTGATGCCGATCTCGCGGTTGGTGCTGGTTTCCGGGTCCAGGTCCGGGTTGCCGGCCATGTAGCAGCCGCCACGGGTATAGCCCAGCGGAATCAGCGAGGTGCAGCCGCGGCCGCCGGACTGGGTGGCCGCGGTGGCCGAATTCTCGGTCAGGCTGGGCGCGCGGAAGCCCTTGGAGACGCCACCGCGGATCGTCCACTGTTCGGCCGGGTGCCAGACCAGGTACGCACGCGGGCTGACGTGGCTGCCGAACTTCTCATGGTGGTCCAGGCGTGCGCCCAGGGTCAGCGCCAGCGTGCGGTGCAGCTTCAGTTCGTCCTCAACGAACAGTGCCCAGGTATCCACTTCCAGGTTGGAGCCGCTGACGGCATTGCCGGCATAGTCGATCGGCGCGCGGCCGATGGTATCGGTATTGGTCAGTTCCTGGCGCTTCCACTGGCCACCGACGGCGAACTGGTGTTCAACGCCCAGGGTGAACGGCGTGGTCAGGCTGCCTTCGATGATCGTATCGGTCGCCTCGGAGCGGCCGGTGGCGCCGATGTCGTTCTTGTACTCGGTCCAGTAGGCGCTGAGCTTCGAGTTGCCGAAGCTCCACTTGCCATCGTGGTTGAGCGCCAGCGAGCTGCGCTTGAGTTCGCTGGCACCCCAGGCGCCTTCGTCCTGCTTTTCCAGCGACGCGTCGATGAAGGCCTGCTGCACGCCGTGGCCGGCTTCCAGCGACAGTTCCTGCGCATCGCTGAGCTTCCACTGCAGCAGCGCGTCGACATTGCGGTCCTTCTCGCCGGCGTAGGCATTGCCATAGACACCACCGTTGGAGCGGTCGGAGTCGCGGCGCATGCTGTTGGCACCGATGCGCAGGCCGAAGCGGTCGCCGAGCGGGCCGGAGAACGTCGCACCGATCTGCTGGGTATCACCGCGCTTGCCATCACCCGGGCGGGTATAGCTGTGGGTGGCGCTGCCGTTCCAGTCATCACCGATGCGCTTGGTGATGATGTTGATCACCCCGCCCATGGCGTCGGAGCCGTACAGCGACGACATTGGTCCGCGCACCACCTCGATCCGTTCGATCTGGTCGGGCGAGATCCAGTTCAGATCCTGGCGGCCGAGGTCGGGCCGGTAGTTGGTCGAGGCCGAGCTGCCCATGCGCTTGCCGTCCACCAGCACCAGCGTGTAATTGGACGGCATGCCACGCAGCTTGATCTTGGACTGCTCGCCGACCGCGCTGAGGCCACCGGTCACGCCCGGCACGCGGCTGAGCAGGGTGGCCAGGTCGTGCACCGGCTGGCGCTCGATGTCCTCGCGGCTGATCACGCTGATGCTGGCCGGTGCATCCTTGATCCATTGCTGGTTGCCCGAGGCGGTGACCACCACGGTATCCAGATCCTTGGTGGAGGCATCGGCGCTGGCCTCTGCGGCGGCCAGGCCGGGCAGGGCCAGCAGGCAGGCGGTGGCCAGAGCGCAGGCCAGGCGGGTGCGCGGCAGGCGCGCGGAAGGGGTACGGAACGACAGGGACATGACGGCTTCCATCGGAGGAGGGGGACCCGGTGGAAGCAGCAGGCGCACGCAGACAGCAGGCAGCCCCCTTCCATGGGTCGTTGGGCGCTGGGTTGGAACCGGCGCAGCTGGGTGGGTCTCGGCCGTGCGGAAGACGGTGACCTGCCTGGTTAATGAAATGATAACCGTTCGCGTTTGTTACGATCCAGTACCTGGGGCGACCAAGTGACATCCGTTCCCCTGCCCCGGCACTCGCCTGCTGTTTGCTGAATGGGGATAAATCCCGGCGTAGACCTTCGCACTCGGCTTACATCCGGCGCCCTAGACTGAGCCGCATTTTCGATTCCGCCCCGTTGGAGATCGTGTGGGTTCCGGTAGTGACAGACAGCGACTGCGTGGCGTGACGCCGACGCAGCCAGGACAAGTGCGGGCGCCGGGAAAGCGCGCCGGGAACCTTGGTGCATGCAGCCCGGCCGGGATGGCCGGCCGTGCCGACTGCGCGGAGTAGGCGGCAATGGAGGTGCAGACCATCCATGCGGAAGCAGATACGTCCCGGCTTGATGCCGGCTGGACGCTGCTGCCGGCCGAATCGCCGTTGCAGATGCCTGAGCAGACCCTGCGCGAAGGCCAGCTGAAGGTTCGCCGCCACCGCACCTCGCCGCGGCTGATCGGCCTGCGCCGGTTCTATATCTTCGGCGGCACGCTGGCGATGACCGCCATCGCTACCCGGATGATGTGGCGGGTGCTGTCGGCCAATGGCATCAGCGTGCTCGAGGCCTGCCTGCTGGTGCTGTTTGTCGGCCTGTTCGCCTGGATCGCGCTGTCTTTCGCCAGCGCCGTGGCCGGCTTCCTGACTGCCGTGTTCGACCGGGGGTATCGCCTCGGCATCGACCCGGACAAGCCACTGCCGACGGTGCACAGCCGCACCGCGCTGCTGATGCCGACCTACAACGAAGATCCGCGCCGGCTGTTGGCCGGCCTGCAGGCGATCTACGAGTCGGTGGCCGCCACCGGCCAGCTCGACCGGTTCGACTTTTTCGTGCTCAGTGATACCCGGCGCGAAGACATCGCGCGGGCCGAGGAGCAGGTGTTCGCCGAACTGCGCGAGCGCGTGCCCGATGGCCAGGCGCGGCTGTTCTACCGCCGCCGTGGCGACAACAGCGGGCGCAAGGCCGGCAACATCGCCGACTGGGTCCGCCGCTTCGGCGGCGCCTACCCGCAGATGCTGATCCTGGACGCCGACAGCCTGATGACCGGCGACAGCATCGTGCGCCTGGTCGCGGGCATGGAGCACAACGCCGACGTCGGCCTGATCCAGACCCTGCCGTCGGTGATCGGCGGGCGCACCCTGTTCGCGCGCATGCAGCAGTTCGGCGGCCGTGTGTACGGTCCGGTGATCGCCCGTGGCGTGGCCTGGTGGCACGGTGCCGAGAGCAATTACTGGGGCCACAATGCCATCATCCGCACCCGCGCCTTCGCCGATCAGGCCGGGCTGCCGGCGCTGCCGGGGCGCAAGCCGTTCGGTGGCCACGTGCTCAGTCATGACTTCGTCGAAGCGGCGCTGATGCGTCGGGGGGGCTGGGCCGCGCACATGGTGCCGTACCTGGGCGGCAGCTATGAAGAAGGTCCGCCGACCCTGACCGACCTGCTGGTGCGCGACCGCCGCTGGTGCCAGGGCAACCTGCAGCACGGCAAGGTGGTCGGCAGCCGTGGCCTGCACTGGATCAGCCGCATGCACATGCTGATCGGCATCGGTCATTACTTCACCGCGCCGATGTGGGCGATGCTGATGCTGATCGGCATCGCCATCCCGCTGTTCCAGGAAGGCATCGATTTCAACGCGCTGCTGCACCTGTCGCCCAGCGTGTACTGGCGGGCCCAGGATGAGGAACAGGTGGTGCGCCTGTTCGCGGCGACCATGGCGGTGCTGCTGCTGCCCAAGGTGCTGGGTTACCTGGCGATGCTGCTGGACCCGGTCGACCGCCGCGGGTGTGGCGGTGCCCTGCGCGCGTTCGTCTCGATGCTGGTGGAAACCGTATTGGCCGCGCTGATGGCGCCGGTGGTGATGTACGTGCAGTCGCGCGGCGTGGCCGAAGTGCTGTCCGGCCGCGATTCGGGGTGGGACGCGCAGCAGCGTGACGATGGTGGCATTTCGTGGCTGGCGCTGATCCGTGGCTACGGTGGGCTGGGGGTGTTCGGCGCCTTCATGGGCATGCTGGCCTGGGCGGTGTCGCCATCGCTGGCCGCGTGGATGGCGCCGGTGGTGATCGGCATGGTGCTGGCGGTACCGGTGGTGGCACTGACGTCTTCGCGTGGCCCCGGCGCCTTCCTGCACCGTCTTGGCCTGCTTGATATCCCCGAGGAGAACATCCCGCCGCCGGTGCTGGTACGCGCCGCGCAGCTGCGCCGGGAAGCGGCCGAACAACCGCCGCTGTACTGATCGTCCCGCGGCAGCGGCATAATGCGGCTCGAACTTGAAGGAGCCGCATCATGCTGCAAACGGTGGAACAGGAGACCGGCGCCTCGCCGCAGTGGTCGGTGATCTGGCTGCACGGCCTCGGTGCCGATGGCCACGACTTCGCGCCGATCGTGCCGGAGCTGGTGCGTCCGCATTGGCCGGCGCTGCGCTTCGTGTTCCCGCATGCACCGGTGCGGCCGATCACGATCAACAACGGCGTGCCGATGCGCGGCTGGTACGACATCGTCGGCATGGATTTCCGATCGCGCGCCGACATGGTGGGCGTGCAGGAATCGGTGGTGCAGCTGGATGCGCTGATCGCGCGCGAGATCGAGCGTGGCATCGCGCCGGAGAAGATCTTCCTGGCCGGTTTCTCGCAGGGGGGCGCGATCATCCTGACCGCCGCGCTGTCACGCACTGCGCCGCTGGCCGGCCTGATCGCGCTGTCCACCTACCTGCCCGAAGCCGACGGCGCAAAGCGCGCTGAAGGCGCCGTGCAGGTGCCGGTGTTCATGGCCCATGGCAGCAGCGATCCGGTGATTCCGCAGGCGGTGGCCGCACACAGTGCGCAGGCACTGCAGGCGCTGGGCCTGGAGGTGGAATGGCACAGTTACCCGATGGCCCACCAGGTCTGCGCCGAAGAGATCCAGGCGCTGGGTGACTGGTTGCAGGAACGCCTGGGCGCTGCCTGACCCATGCCGCCGGCCAGCGCCCCGCCCTGGATGCCGGAACTGTGCCGCCTGCCGCGGCTGGCGGCGATGCTCGGCCTGGCCGAACTGGTGGTGGTGGTGCTGGCCCTGGCCCCGGATGGCAGCCGCCACTGGACTGTGGGCGAACTGCTGTCGGCCAGTGGTTTCGCGTTGTGGCTGGCGCTGGCCGTAACGGCCAGCCTGTGCCTGCTGCGGAACGCGTTGTCGAGGTTGCCACAGGTTCTGGGGGCGGTCTCGGCCATCGCACTGGCGACGCTGATCGCGGTGGTCTGCGCGGGCATCGTGCATGCCCTGTACGCGGTGCTTGGCGACAACTTCGCCCGCGGCATCAGCTTCTGGCGCTTCACGCTGGGCAGCGCGGCGACGACGGCGCTGATCACTGCCTTGGCCCTGCGCTACTTCTATGTGAGTGATCGCTGGGCCGCGCAGGTACAGGCCAACGCACGCGCACAGGCCGATGCCCTGCAGGCGCGGATCCGCCCGCATTTCCTGTTCAACAGCATGAACCTGATCGCCAGCCTGCTGCATCGCGACCCGGTCGTGGCCGAGCGTGCGGTGCTGGACCTGTCCGATCTGTTCCGTGCCGCGCTGGGGGCGGGCGAGGGTGATTCCACCCTGCGTGACGAATGCGAGCTGGCCGAGCGCTATCTGTCGATCGAATCACTGCGCCTGGGCGAGCGCCTGCAGGTGCGCTGGCAGCACGACGAACCGCTGCCCTGGGATCTTCCCCTGCCTCGCCTGGTACTGCAGCCGCTGGTGGAGAACGCCGTGCTGCATGGCATCTCGCGGCTGCCCGAGGGTGGCACCATCGAGTTGCAGCTGATGCGCGAGGGTAATGAACTGCAGATCTGCGTGCGCAATCCGGCGCCCGACCCGCAGGCCCCCGGGCTGGCCCTGGCGCGCGGTGCCGGCCATGCCCAGCACAGCATCGGCCATCGGCTGGCCTGGCGCTTCGGCAGCGCCGCGCGGATGACGGCTGGCTGGAGCGAGGGCTACTATGCCTGCCAGGTGACAGTGCCGATCCAGTGAGGGAGCGATCGTGAGGGTAGTCATCGCCGATGACGAACCGCTGGCGCGTGAGCGCCTGCGCAGCCTGTTGGCCGCGCAGGACGGTGTGGATGTAGTGGCCGAGGCCGGCAACGGCGAGCAGGCCCTGCACGCGTGCGCGGAACTGCAGCCGGACCTGGTCCTGCTGGATATCGCCATGCCCGGGCTGGATGGCCTGGAAGCCGCCCGCCACCTGGCCAGCTTCGAGCCGCGCCCGGCGGTGGTGTTCTGCACCGCTTACGATGCGCATGCGCTGTCGGCGTTCGAGGCGGCCGCGATTGATTACCTGATGAAGCCGGTACGTGCCGAGCGTCTGGCCGCGGCCATCGCGCGCGCGCGCACGTTCCTGGCCGGCCGCGATGGCCAGCCACAGGACCACCGCGGGCAGCAGGCGCGCAGCATGCTGTGCGCGCGCCTGCGCGGCAGCCTGCGCTTGATTCCGCTGGACGACATCCATTACCTGCAGGCCGAAGAGAAGTACGTGGTGGTGCACCACGCGCGCGGCGAGGACCTGATCGAGGAGTCGTTGAAGTCGCTGGAAGAAGAGTTCGCCAGCCGCTTCATCCGCATCCATCGCAACTGCCTGGTGGCACGCCATGAGCTGGTGGAGCTGCGTCGTGGCACGGGTGGGCAGGTGCAGGCGATGTTGCGCCATGGCAAGCAACCGCTGGAAGTCAGCCGCCGCTGCGTGGCGACGCTGAAGCAGGAACTGCGGCATCTGTGAGTGTTCCGCGCGGCCTGCGGCCGCGACTGCTTACAGATCAACATCAAGATCAACAGCAGGTTGGTCGGCTCGCTGTTCTTACCTGCTGGGTCGGACCGGGGTGGGGTGGCGGGACACGCTGCAAGTACATCCCTGTAAGCTTGGCAGCCGCATCCATGCGGCTGACACCCCGCACTCCGACACCGCCCCACCT
>NZ_JASJSQ010000041.1:15444-42947 GCF_030236855.1 Stenotrophomonas maltophilia group sp. Smal13 | reverse complement strand
GCTTACATGGACGTACTTGCAGCGTCCCCCGCAACCGGACCCACCCCGCCATCCCACGGATAGCCCGCTGTTGCTGTTGCTTCGGCCGTTGCCGTTGCCTCTGCGGGTGCAGGGCGCAGCCCTGCCAACAAACCCCAACCCTCAGAACATCAGGTTGATCATCAGCACCACCACGCAGGTGTAGATCAGCGACAGCGGGCCGCCGACCCGCCACATCTCGCGCGGGGTGTAGTTGGCCGGGCCGGTGATCATCGAAATCACCGGGTTGGAGGCCGTCATCAGGTTGTTGGACGCCGACAGTGCCACGATCAGCGCGAACGCCGTCGGGTTGCCGCCCGCCGCCAGCGCCAGGTTCACCGCAATGGGCACCATCACGATGGTGGCGCCCACATGGCTGATTACCAGCGAGAACGCCGTGGTCAGCAGCGCCAGCGCCACCTCCAGTACCCACACCGGTATGCCGGTGGGCAGCTTGTCGATGGTATGGCCGGCCACCCATGCCGCCGCGCCACTGGAATCCATCGCCCAGCCGAGCGGGATCAGCCCGGCCATCATGAACACCGTTTTCCAGTTGATCGAGGCGTAGGCTTCGTCCATGCGCAGCACGCCGGTCAGCAGCATGCCGGCCACGCCGGTCATCAGCGTCAGCGCCACCGGCAGCTTGCTGGTCAGCGCGATCAGGATGGTCAAGGCGAAGATCGCCATCGCGATCTTGAACTTGTGCGGGCGCTGCTCGCCGGTCGGGTAGTCGGTCACCACCACGAAGTCACGGCTGCGGGCGGCCTGCGCCAGGTCGGTCCAGATGCTGTGGAAGACCAGCATATCGCCGGCGCGCAGCTGCACGTCGCGCACGTCCTCGCGGATCACCTGCTTGTCGCGGTTGATCGCCAGCAGGCTGATGCCGCGCTCCTTGCGCAGGCGCAGATCGGCCGCGCTCTTGCCGATCACGTTCGAGGTCGGCGGCACCACCGCTTCGGAAATGCCGGCGCGGCTGGGGTTGAACAGGTCGCCCAGGTGCTTCAGCCGCGAAGACATGCGCAGGAACTGGTTCTGCGCGAAATCGTTGATCTGCTCACGCGGGCCCATCGCGCCGAGCACGCTGCCGACCCAGATGCGCATCTCCGCCGGTGGCGCCAGGCGGGTGTCATTGCCGGTTTTCAGGGCCAGCAGCAGCGGGGCATCGTGCAGGTTCTCGGCCTCGCCCAGGGTCATGCCCACCAGCGGGCTTTCGGCACTGACCACCAGCTCGAACACATCGCCTTCGATGCCATAGGTCTTGGCGAAGTAGCTCTCGGTGCGCGCGGGCGTGACCCCGTCATTGACCAGGTTCTCTTCTTCGATCAGCTTGCGGTCGCCGTAGTAGCGGAAATACAGCAGCGAAGCGATCAGCAGCGCCACGCCGATCGGCAGCGGTGCGAACATGCGCAGCGGCTCGATGGTGGCCAGGCCGGAAGGCAGGTTGTTGTTGGCCGAGGCCAGCAGATCGTTCAGCAGGATCAACGGTGAATTGCCGACCATGGTCAGCGCACCACCCATCACGATTGCCGCCGAAATGGGCAGCAGCAGGCGCTGCAGGGTCAACCCGGTGCGCGCGGCCAGTCGCGAGGCGACCGGCAGGTACAGCGCCATCACCGACGGGTTCTGCATGAAAGAGGAATTCAGGCCGGCAATGGCCGTGGTCATCATCAGCAGCCGCTGCTCGACACCATGGCCGCGCCGCAACAGCCAGGCGGCCAGCCGGTTCAGCGCCCCGGTGCGGTCCAGGCCCGCACCGAGGATGGTGGTGGCGATGATGCTCATCACCGCGTTACCGGAGAAGCCGCCGAAGATTTCCTCCGGCGCGATCAGCCCGGTGACACCGAGCACCACCAGGACCACCAGCGCGACCACGTCGGCGCGGATGCGCTCGAACAGGAACATCGCCATCGTGAAGCCGACCAGCCCGAGCACGAGCTTCATGTCGTTGGTCAGCGTCAGCGCGGTATCCATGTGGGGCGCGGTGTCCTCAGGCGATCGTCAGGTGCGGTCGTACAGCAGGTCCCAGACGCCGTGGCCGAGCTTCTGGCCGCGGGTCTCGAAGTGCGTCTGCGGCCGCCAGTCCGGGCGCGGCACGCTGCCACGCGGGCCGGCGCGGTTGACCAGGCCAGCGGTGGCGTCGAGCACGTCCCACATCTGCTCGGCGTAGTCTTCCCAGTCGGTGGCGCAGTGCAGGCGGCCGCCCGGGCGCAGCTTGCGCACCAGCAGCTCGGCAAATGCAGGCTGCAGCAGGCGGCGCTTGTTGTGGCGCTTCTTGTGCCACGGGTCCGGGAAGTAGATGCGCACTTCATCCAGCGCGCCATCGGCGATCTCGTTCTGCAGCACTTCCACCGCATCGTGGTGGTACAGGCGCACGTGGTCGGCGTTGTCGTCGGCCAGCGCGTTCAGCAGCCGGCCCACGCCGGGCGCGTGCACCTCGATGCCGATGTAGTCACGCGACGGATCATGCTGGGCGGCGAAGCGCAGCGCGGCACCGTTGCCGAAGCCGATTTCCAGCACCTTGTGCGCCGGGCGGCCGAAGGTGGCGTCCAGATCACGCGGCTGGCCGTTGTAGTCGATGCCGAAGCGCGGCCAGCGTTCGTCGAACGCGCGCTGCTGGGCGGGGGTGAAGCGGCCCTGGCGCAACACGAAGCTGCGTACCTCGCGGCGGCCCTCGCTCACGGTGAAGGGCTTGGGCGGGGCCTTGGAACCGGCGCTGTCGAAGGGATTGGTCATCAGCCGATCAACCCATCCACCGGGGAGGAGGCGCTGGCGTAGCGCTTGCGTGGGATGCGCCCGGCCAGGAAGGCCTCGCGGCCGGCCTCGACCGCCTTGCGCATCGCACTGGCCATCAGCACCGGGCTGCGCGCACCGGCAATGGCGGTGTTCATCAGCACGCCGTCGCAGCCCAGCTCCATCGCGATCGCCGCATCCGACGCGGTGCCCACGCCGGCGTCGACGATGATCGGCACCTTGGCGTCTTCGATGATCTGCAGCAGGTTGTACTTGTTCTGGATGCCCAGGCCCGAACCGATCGGCGCAGCCAGCGGCATCACCGCAGCGCAGCCGATCTCTTCCAGGCGCTTGGCCAGGATCGGGTCGTCGGAGGTGTAGACCATCACTTCGAAGCCGTCCTTGACCAGCTGTTCGGCGGCCTTGAGGGTCTGCACCACGTCCGGGTACAGCGACTTCTGGTCGCCCAGCACTTCCAGCTTGGTCAGGTTGTGGCCGTCCAGCAGTTCGCGCGCCAGCCGGCAGGTGCGCACCGCGTCTTCGGCGGTGTAGCAGCCGGCGGTGTTGGGCAGGATGGTGTAGCGCTCCGGCGGCAGCACGTCGAGCAGGTTCGGCTCGCCCGGGTTCTGCCCGATGTTGGTGCGGCGGATGGCCACGGTGACGATCTGGGCGCCTGCAGCCTCGGTGGCCAGGCGGGTTTCTTCCAGATCCTTGAACTTGCCGGTGCCGGTGAGCAGCCGCGAGCCATAGGTCTTGCCGGCGATCACCAGCGAATCGGGGGAGACATGAACGTTCATGGCGCGATTATCGCTTATCCGCCTGAAGATGGGATCACGCAATGGCGTGCAGGCCGTGGATGGGCAGGGGTAGTGCCGGCCGCTGGCCGGCAGATGCAGAGTGCCTGACAGCGTCGGATTGCCGGCCGGCGGCCGGCACTACCCGGGATGGCCTCAGCCCCCGCCCAGCGCGTGCACGATCTCCACCACGTCGCCTTCGGCCAGGAGATGCTCGCCATGGCGGCTGCGGCTGACGATCTCGCCGTTGACCTCCACCGCCACCCGGCGCTGCAGCAGCTGCTCGGCCTCAAGCAGGTCGTGGAGGGTCGCCGAGGCGGGCAGGGTGCGGGGTTCGCCGTTGAGCTGGATGTTCATCCCTGCATTGTCGCTGATAGCCCGTCGGGATCGGAACGTTTGTAATTTGAACCGGGCGCCAGCTCCGGCACAGCAGGTTTCGGCGTGGTCAGGCGACAATCCATGCGGCGGCGCAGCGTGAGCAAACGGCGGCGCGGTGAAACCATTGACCGTGCGCCGGCGTACGTGCGCCGGATTCCAACTTGTTTACCCCACAGGAGTTCCTAGATGCAGCTCAGCAAACACCCGATCCGCTCCCTCATGGCGGCTGCGATCGCACTGGCCGCGCTGCCGGCCATGGCAGGCGAAAATCCGTACTCCAAGGCGGTGTTCTTCGGTGACAGCCTCACCGACGCCGGCTACTTCCGCCCGCTGCTGCCCGAGGCCACGCAGGGGCTCTCCGGCCAGTTCACCACCAACCCGGGCTGGGTGTGGTCGCAGCAGGTCGCCAATTACTACGGCGTCAACAAGGACCCCAACGGCAACGGCCAGAACGGCGACAACTACGCTGTCGGCGGCGCCCGCGTGTCGGTCGAAGGCAGCGGTGCGCTCGGCGCGATCCCGTCTCTGAAGTCGCAGGCGGCCCGCTACCTGGCGGCAAACGGTGGCAAGGCTGACCGTAACGCCCTGTATACCGTCTGGGGTGGCGCAAATGACCTGTTTGCCGCCGCCGGCGCTGCCGGTGCGGGTGCGCCGCCGGCCCAGGTGCAGGGCATCATCGGTGCGGCGGTCACCGACCAGATCGCGCTGGTCGGTGCCCTGAAGCAGGCCGGTGCCCAGTACGTGCTGGTGCCGAACCTGCCGGACGTGGGCATCACCCCGCAGTTCCGCGGCCCCAATGCAGCGGCTGCCACCGCCATGTCGGTCGGCTACAACAAGGCGCTGTATGGCGGCCTGAAGCAGGCGGGCATCGAGTTCATTCCGCTCGATACCTTCAGCATCCTGCGTGAAGTGACCGCCAACCCGGGCATGTACGGCTTCACCAACGTCACCGGCACCGCCTGCAAGATCAACCCGGCCAACACCACGGGCAGCATCATCGGCTGCAACCCGACCACCTACGTCAGCCCCGATGCGTACCAGACCTATCTGTTCGCCGATGGCGTGCATCCCACCGTTACCGGTCACCAGCTGCTGGGCCAGTACGCCGTCTCGGTGCTGGAGGCTCCGCGCCTGCAGCAGGTGCTGAGCCACTCGGCACAGACCGTCGGCCGTTCGCGTGCCGACCAGGTCAGCAACCACCTGGGCGCCCGTCCGGCCGATGGCCTGTCGTGGTGGGGTGGCGTGCGCGGTGACCTGCAGCGCTATGACCACGCCGACCTGTACGACGGCGTGGCGCCGGCCGGCCTGTTCGGTGTCGACTGGGCACGCAACGGCGTGGTGGTCGGCGGCTTCGCCGGCTTCGGTCGCATGAGTGCCGACTTCGGCAACAGCCGTGGCGACTTCACCCAGAAGGACACCACCGCCGGCCTGTTCGCGGCATGGTACGGCGACCGCGTCTGGGTCAACGGCCAGGTCAGCTACACCTGGTTGTCGTATGACGTGAACCGCAAGGTCCAGCTGGGCCCGGCCACCCGCGAACACGGTGGTTCCCCGGATGGCAGCAACCTGACCGCCGCACTGAACGCCGGTTACGAGTTCGGCACCGAAGGTGGCTTCCGTCATGGCCCGGTCGCTGCGGTGATCTGGCAGAAGGTCAAGATCGACGGTTACAGCGAAAGCGCCGCTGCAGGCACGCTGGCCACCGCCCTGGGCTACGACCGCCAGAACGTCGACTCCACCGTCGGCCGTATCGGCTGGCAGGCCCGCTTCGATGGCGGCACCGTCAAGCCGTACGTGCAGGTGACCTACGACCACGAGTTCGAGGACACCAAGCAGGCCAGCGCGTGGCTGCAGACCCTGCCGGAACTGGGCAGCTACCGCGTGCCGGGCCTGGACTTCGACAAGAACTACGCCACTGCCGTACTGGGTGCGCGCATGGACCTGTTCGGCCTGCAGGGCAACTTTGGCCTGAGCACCACGGCCGCGCAGAAGCGCGCCCGTGACGCGACGATCTTCGCCACCGTGGGTGGCAGCTTCTGATGAATGCAACATCCCGGGCACCGCAAGGTGCCTGGGATGCCTGCACGGCAGCGCCGGGCCATGCCCGGCGGGTGCGGCGGCCACCATTGCGCAACACCGGCCGCTCCGCATAGACTTTCACCCGCAATGCGGGCGTAGCTCAATGGTAGAGCTGTAGCTTCCCAAGCTACTGACGTGGGTTCGATTCCCATCGCCCGCTCCATGCCTCCAGGGTGTTCACCCCAGGCAGACGCGGCGCAATCGCTGAACCACGCCGAAGTCCAGCGTGTGGCTGCAGCGCCCTGATTTCTCTCTTCAATGCGTTGGACTGTGGCTTCTCCGAACCGCAGCCCAAGTGACTTGTTTACAAGGCGCATTGCAATCGCGTTCGAATCGTCGACGCTGGCTCCCGCAACCTCCGCTGTCTGCCGGGCCCGCCGGGCCGCAGGGTTCAGTTGGTGCTGGGCTTGGGGATGCTAAAAGATCGTTAACCCTTGCCTCCCATCGTCCGCTGCCCGGAGCGCGAATGATCCCCGCACTTTTGCCCCTCAGGCGTTGCTTTGATTTTTCAGGGCGATCCAACCGGAAGGAGTTCTGGTCGTACTCCCTGTCTGCTGCCCTTGTGGTGGCAGTCGGCTACACCTTGATGGACGGCGGATACTGGCTGACGGGCACCGTGCTGCTCGATGGGGAGGCCTTCGAGCCGTTCCGGACGCTGGGGTGGGTCATGACGGTCTGCGCGGTCATCGTCCTCCTTCCGCCCATGCTGGCCCTGGCCGTTCGACGACTGCACGACATCGACGAGTCCGGCTGGTACGTCGTGATCGCCTTCATCCCGTTGGGTGTGTTCGTCCTCTTCCCGGTCATGCTTCTGCCGGGCAACGAGGAAGAGAATCGATTCGGCGGTGTTTCCGGCCTGCCGGGTGCCTGACTCAACGCCGGGCGAAGTCCACCAGGTCGGAAGGGTAGTGGGGGCAGGTGCGTAGCGTGGCGTCGTCACCGCCATACAGCACCACCAGCGCAGCCACTTCAAATGCCCAGTAGCCCCACGCGTTCGGCCCGATCAGGCGCCGGGTCCGCTTCTGAGCCTTTGGCGGCAGCAGGAAGAAGTCGCGGTACTGCACCTGCAGGTAGCCGGCCAGCAGTGAAGGGTCGAACGCTTCACCGTCGCGCAGCGGCGCGAACAGCTCGGCGAACGGTCGCGGATGAAAGACCTCATCACTGGCTTCCACCAGGCCCAGCGCCGGCGCGCTGAGGTAGTCCAGCACGCGGTCGGTGTCGAAACAGAGCACCTTCTCCACCAGCGCCGGCAGGCGTTCCTGCGCATCCAGCAGCACGCCCAGTGACAACAGCTGCAGTGCGTACTCGTAGTGCTGCGTTGTACGTGATTGCAACGACGCAGCCAGCGCGATGTCGTGGCCTTGCTGTTGCAGGCTGTCCCGGGCAAGGGCCAGCAAATGCGCTTGCTCGAGCCAGAGATCTGCTACGTCGGCATGCATCTGCTGCAACGCCGCGGGGGCGAAGCCGCGGTCGATGCTTTTCAGCAGCAGGTTGCTGCCGGTCTGTGCAACCGTCTCCCAGCCGTAGGCATGCTCCAGGGCTGCATGTCCCTGCAGCGTTTCCTCCGCAGATTCACCGCCATTGCGCGCATGGCGTGCAAGCAAGGCCATGCCTGC
Organism: Stenotrophomonas maltophilia group sp. Smal13; assembly: GCF_030236855.1. Lineage (NCBI taxonomy): Bacteria > Pseudomonadati > Pseudomonadota > Gammaproteobacteria > Lysobacterales > Lysobacteraceae > Stenotrophomonas > Stenotrophomonas maltophilia group sp. Smal13. The sequence goes on along the minus strand of NZ_JASJSQ010000041.1, from coordinate 35,332 downwards.
GTTCCAGTCCGCCTGCCAATCCGGCAGGCGAAGCGTGCGGCGCGGCTGGCCCGGGGCCTTGGCCAGTGCTCTCCATCGCGGCAGCATGTCCTGCAGCAGATTCCGGCGATTCACGGCAGTCATCGATTGCATCATCAGCGAGAGTCTAGCGGCATTGCCGGCTCGAACCCCATTGCCTGGCACAGCGTTGAAGGTTTGAATGGTGCACAGTCGCCGCCGCCCAGCCTGCATGACCGTTGATCAAATCGCCCTCCGCCGTTTCACCCAGTGGCTGCCGTTCCTGATATGGGTAGCGATCTGCGTGGTGTGGTGGTCGCCTTGGGGCGTGGTCGTTGGCCTGGCCGCATGTCTTGCTCTGGGCGGCGTGCTGCAGCACTTCGATCTGGTCGGCGATGCTGTAGGGGGCGCACTGCTGCGCTCGCGGGCGAAGCTGCCCTTCGCCACCCGGCCGCCCACGCATGATGTCCTGTTGGATTGGGGCGAGCTGGGCATGGGCGGGCCGGCCTACGGCACCCTGATGCTACGCGATGGCGCCATTGTCGAGGGCGTATCCACCGCAGGCAGCCACGATGCCAGCGGCGAGTGGCTGGCGCTGGCGGGCAGCGCGCTGCGTGTGGCCAGTGGCTACAGTGATCGCAGCGAAGCGGTGATCGTCTACGACGAAGCGGACAAGAGGGTGATGCACCTGCTGGCGATTGTTCCCAGCCTGTTCTGGCAGGAGCTGCACGAGCGCCGGCAGCTTGGCGGGGATGCCGAAGCCGCGATGTGGTTGCGGGATATTCCCAGTCGATCGACCACGCTGCGCCCCTGCCGGGGTCTATGGCTGGAACAGGAGCATCCGGCGCTGGCCGCCGGGGTGCCGCAGGTGTTGCGGCATGTCCTGCCTGATGCCCGGGTGCTGAAGGCCATCCCGCTGCTTCCCGACGACCTGCGCCTGACTGCGCATCCGACCTTGTTCGCGCGCATCTGCCCGTACGCGCTCTGTCTTGATGGCGCGCCCAGTGACCGTCACGCCTGCGATCTGGAGACGGTCATTGCCAGCCCGTCCGGTCGATGCGTGGTGGTGGCGGGCAGCGTGCTTGATGGGGATCTGCGTCCCATCGAGGGCGTATGGCTCGTCCACTGGCAGGGGCGTTGGCAGGCCATTGGCCGCCGTGCGATGGGCGGCACTGGCAAGACCCGGAGTGGAGCCTGGATCGATGTCATCGCGGTCGGCGATGACGGAACGCTTCGCTGCGAAGCCTATGAGGAACACTGGACGTTCGAGGCGATCACACGCATCCCCACGCCACATACGGCATTGGCGCTGCCTGTGGAATGGCGGGAAACCGCATTGGCCGTGCGTGTCCGTGATGGGGGCTTCTCGCTGCGCCTGCCCCGCGCGGATCAGCGGCCCTCAGTCACAGGTTAGACTGCGTCGAATCAAACAAGGAGGTTCCGGCATGCGTCCTCGATGCAGGCCGGGAAAGCGCTGGAAAAGCTGAAGAAATGGGCTGCGGGCAGTACCGGGTGCGGATGACCGGCCTTCCGTATGGCTCATGCGCCTGCCGCCTGCACCTGTTGCGCATACTCCTCGGTAAACAGCCCTGACAATGCCCGGCGCTGCTCTGCATCGATGGCGCGCGAGGCGTTGGTTGTGTAGTCGAAATGCACCATCACGCAGCGCCCGCTGGCCACCAGGGCCTCGAACTGGAACGCCTGCTGCACGATCGACAGCGAGGAGCGGCCGATGTTTTCGATGCGGGTCTCGATGCGCACTTCGTGTCCCGGCTGTATCTGCTGCAGGAAGTCGATCTCGTAGCGGCGCAGGATCAGCGTCAGGTCGCGCATGCTGGCCTCGCGACTGAAATGACGGAAGATCTCTTGGCGACCTTCCTCGAACCAGACGGGCAGGGCGGTGTTGGTGACGTGGCCGAGTACATCCACTTCGGAGAAACGCGGAAGGATCGTCAACGGCATGAAGTCTCCGGGGTGTAGTGGGTGGGGCCTCCGGCGACCGTGCAGCCATCGCCGGAGACAGTGCGGCGACTACCGGCTGTCAGTCTGAGTAGAAGCCGTTGCCGAGGGTGCCGGGCAGGCCGGGTTCCGGCCACGGCATCAGTGACGTGCAGGCGTCATACAGCGTGCAGAAGTCCTGCCGCAGTTGTGCAGGCACCCAGCTGCCATAGGAAACGTCGGTCGAGTCGCCCTGGCAGGCGTAGGAAACATCGATCCAGCGGGTATTGGCGTGTGAGGCAACGCCCTGGTGCTGTGTCTTGCCCGTGCAGTAGCGCAGGCCCTGGCCGATCAGGGTGTTGTTGGCATCGAAGTAGAGCCGGGAGACTGCATGGGTTGGCGCAGCCTGTACGTGTGCGGCGCTCCCCATCAGGCCAAACAGCAACAACAGCGGAATTCCCATTCGCATCTGTGGTTCTCCTTGGGTTGTGTAAACCGGCCGTGTCCTGTCCTGTAGCCGGCAACAGCCATCTTCGCACAGCCCCGGCAGGCACGCAGATGCGGCGGCCTGCAGGGCATCATCCGCCCGCCACACGCCCGCGCTATGCTGCGCGCCTGCCGTCCGATCCTGCCGCGATGAAGCTCGCCATCCTGTCCCGCAACAGCTCCCTGTACTCCACCCGCCGGCTGGTCGAGGCGGCCCGCGCGCGCGGCCACACCGTTCGCATCCTCGACCCGCTGCGCTGCTACATGCGCATCGCCGCCGATGGTTTTTCGATGCACTACAAGGGCCGGCCGATGACCGGCGTGGATATGGTCATCCCGCGCATCGGCGCCTCGATCACCCGCTATGGCACCGCCGTGCTGCGCCAGTTCGAGCTGATGGGCGCGCGCACTCCCAACCCGTCCGATGCGATCCTGCGTTCGCGCGACAAGCTGCGCGCGCACCAGTTGCTGGCAGCCAAGGGCATCGACATGCCGGTCACCGTGTTCGGCGACAACCCCGATGACACCGTCGACCTGCTGTCGATGCTCGGTCCGCCGCCGCACGTGGTGAAGCTCAACGAGGGCACCCAGGGACGGGGCGTGATCCTCACCGAGAAGGCCAGCGCTTCGCGTGGCATCGTCGAGGCCCTGCGGGGCCTGTACGCCAACTTCCTGATGCAGGAGTTCATCGGGGAAGCCAAGGGCGCCGACCTGCGCTGCTTCGTGGTCGGTGACCAGGTGGTGGCGTCGATGCAGCGCCAGGCGCCGGAAGGTGACTTCCGCTCCAACCTGCATGCCGGCGGCACCGCGGTGGCGGCCAAGGCCAGTCGCGCCGAACAGCAGGTGGCGGTGCGTTCGGCCAAGGCGCTGGGCCTGTCGGTCTGTGGCGTGGACCTGATCCGCTCCGCGCGTGGGCCGCTGGTGCTGGAGGTCAACTCCACGCCAGGGCTGGAGGGCATCGAAGCCGCCTGCGGGGTGGATGTGGCCACGCGCATCATCGAGCACGTCGAGAAGATCAAAAAGCCATGATTAATCAATGACTTGAAATTCTCATGGGCAAATGAGGCCGGCTTTAACACGCCTTTAATCGGCGCCGGCGTAGCCTTCAGCGAACCGCAGCTCTGCCTCTCAGCAGGATCGGTATCGGGATACGACTTCAGACCCAGGCGGGGCACCGCCTGGGTCTTTTTTATGCCGCCGGAAGTCCCTTGTGGAGGCAGCGTGACGGCCGTAGAGTGGCGCCCATCGTTCCTGGATGGATCCGGAGGCTGGCGATGTACCGCATCACGATGATCGCGTTGTTGCTGGGGCTGTCTGGCGCTGTCTCCGCCAAGCCGGAGAAGACCGCCATACAGATGGACGGGCAGGCCCCGGTGGCCGAGCAGGTCCGGCGGGTTGAGAAGGCCCTCGATGACGGCGAATACAGCGAGATTTCCGCCGATGACCGCGCCCAGGTGCAGCAGGCACTGGCGCGCATCACCCAGCGCATGGGCGACCACCGCACGCTTCAGGAGCTCCCGCCGCAGGTCCAGGCGGAGGTGTTCAACGACCAGGAGCGTATCAATACCGTTCTTGTCCGCGCCCACGAGGACAGCCGCCAGATCTGCCAGCACACCCGCACCACCGGCAGCAACATGCCTAAAAGCCGCTGCCTGACCGTGGCCGAGCGCCGCCGGATCGAAGAAAAGGGCAAGGCACTGCTCAACGACCAGCGCACCTTCAACAACTTCAACCCCGCCACCAACCACTAGGCCGTCCGGTGCACCTGCGCATGGCACTTGCTGGCGTGAAGGTGGTGCGAATACAGTCAACACTCAACTCAAACAAGGATTCGTTTGTCATGAAGTCCCTCCTGTTGTCGGCGGTCCTGATCTCGGGCCTGACCCTGGCCACCGCCGCCTCTGCATCGAACCAGTCCGGTGAGGTCTTTGTCCCCGGCAAGCCGCTGCAGCAGCAGATCGAGCGCATCGAAATCGAACTCAACGATGGCGAGACCTACAGCGAACTGAAGCAGACCGACCGCAGCCGTGTACGCGAGGCGCTGGTGCGCATGCGTACGGCCGTCGAGCAGCATCCTGACCGCGATTCCATGCCTGAACAGGTACGAACCGATGTCTTCAACGACCAGCAGATCGTGAACACGGTTTTGACACAGGCACGTGAAGATAGTCGTCTAATATGCCAACGTGAAAAGGCCACGGGTTCGAACCGGTCCACGACGCAGTGCACTACCGTTGCCGAGCGCGCCCGGCGGAAGGACAAGGCACAGCGTGATATGGGCCAGGCCCAGCGCATCGGCAAATTCGTAAATTAGAGGTGACAGTGAGAATCCTGGTAATCGAAGACAACAGCGACATTGCGGCCAACCTGGGCGACTACCTGGAGGACCGGGGCCACACCGTGGACTTCGCGGCTGACGGGGTTACCGGTCTGCACCTGGCCGTGGTGCACGAGTTCGACGCGATCGTGCTGGATCTCAATCTGCCAGGCATGGACGGCATCGAGGTCTGCCGCAAGTTGCGCAATGAAGCGCGCAAGCAGACCCCGGTACTGATGCTCACCGCCCGCGATTCGCTGGACAACAAGCTGGCCGGCTTCGATTCCGGCGCGGACGACTACCTGATCAAGCCGTTCGCGCTGCAGGAAGTGGAAGTGCGTCTGAACGCCCTGTCGCGACGCGGCAAGGGCGTGCAGACCCGCGTGCTGGAAACCGGCGATCTGGAATACAACCTGGATACGCTGGAAGTGCGCCGCCAGGGCAAGCTGCTGCAGCTCAACCCGACCGCACTGAAGATCCTGCAGGCGCTGATGGAAGCGGCCCCGGCCGTGGTGACCCGCCAGGAGCTGGAAACCCGTGTGTGGGGTGAAGAACTGCCCGATTCGGATTCCCTGCGGGTGCACATCCATGGCCTGCGTGCGGTGGTCGACAAGCCGTTTGAAGTGCCGCTGATCCAGACCCGCCATGGCATCGGATACCGCATCGCCACCCCGGAAGCCTGATTCGGTGGCAACCAAGGGGGAGCGCCGGCGCACGCCTTATCGGCGGCGCCTGCGCAGCCGCATCATCGTTTCGTTCGTGTTGTTGGGCTTCTGCCTGACGACACTGTTCGCGTTCGCCACCAACTGGGCCCGCCTGCGCGTGGAAAACCAGCTGGTGGAAGAGCTGATGAACCGCAATATCGACGAGTATGCGCGCCGCTATTACGAGCACCCCGGGCATAACCCGGACGCACCGGTGCTGCAGATCAAGGCCTATGCCTATTCGAAGGACAAGTTCGACCGGGTGCGCGAAGAGCGCGCGCAGTGGGCGGGCTTTTCCGATGGCATCCACAGCGTCAGCGGCGATGAGCACGGCGAGCCGTACTCCTACAAGCTGGCCGTACGCAAGACGCCCGACGCCTGGTTCTTCCTCGCCTATGACATGACCGACAGCGTGCGCGGCGGCAAGCAGCTCAACCGCGCGCTGGTGCTGTCGGTGCTGGTGTTCAGCGTGCTGTCGCTGGTGCTGGGCTGGTGGTCGGCCTCGAAGGTGATGAAGCCGGTGTCGGATCTGGCCGCGCGGCTGCGTGCCTATCGCGGCGGCACCAGTGATCCCGAGCCGTTGGCGCCACGCTTCCCCGACGACGAAGTGGGGCAGCTGGCCCAGGCGCTGGACGACTATTCCTCGCGGCTGACCGAAGTGGTGCAGCGCGACCGTGAATTCAATGCAGACGTCAGCCATGAGCTGCGCACGCCGCTGGCAGTGATCCGTGGCGCCACCGAGCTGCTGCTGACCCGGCCCGGCCTGGACGAGAAGGTGCTGCAGCGCCTGCAGCGCATCCAGCGCGCCGAACAGCAGTGCAGCGATCTGATCGGCGCGCTGCTGCTGCTGTCGCGCAACGAGCGCGGGCAGGGCACCAGCAACGTCGCCCGCGTGGCCGAGCAGCTGCTGGACGCACACCGTGCGCAGCTGGGTGGCAAGCCGCTGGAGCTGCTGCTGGAAGGTGAGCGCAATCTGGTGATCGACGCGCCCGAGGCGGCGCTGTCGGTGGCACTGGGCAACCTGATCGGCAACGCCGTGAAGTACTCGCAGGACGGCGAGGTACGCGTGTTCGTCGGCACCAATTCGGTGTCGGTAACCGACAGTGGCCCGGGTCTGAGCGAGGAAGACGCGGCCAAGCTGTTCCAGCGTGGCTACCGCGGCACGCATGCTGGCCACTCGCAGGGCGGCGGCATCGGCCTGTCGATCGTCAGTCGCCTGTGCGACCTGTACGGCTGGCAGGTAAGCGTGCGCCCCGGCGGCCAGCGTGGCGTGATTGCCACCCTGACGTTCTCGCCGAAGCCGTTGTAAGGGCCCCTGCTTTGGTGGGTGCCGACCTTGGTCGGCACGAACCCCGCCGACCTTGCATCGCGCCCTGTGTCGCTTGTGCCACCACCGTGATCGCTGCCGCGCCCCGCGCGTGTAGATCCACGCCATGCGTGGATGCGCTTGGGTAGTGCCGGCCGCTGGCCGGCAACCAGGCCTCACCCCCCGGCCAACCCCAGATACCGCGCATGCAGCTGTTCCACCTGCACCTGCAGGTCCTCCGGCTGCCCATCATTGACCACCACGTCATCGGCCAGCGCCAACCGCTGTGCGCGGCTGGCCTGCGCAGCAATCATCCGGTCGGCCAGCGCGGCATCAATGCCATCGCGCTGCATCAGCCGCGCATGCTGCACGGCTTCGGGCGCATCCACCAGCAGCACCCGGTCCAGCCACGGGTAGGCCTTCCGCCCACCGACCTCGGTCAGCAGCGGAATCGCGGCAATCGCATAGGGGCTCTCAGCCTGCTCGCACTGCTGTTGCATCAGCAGGCGGATGGCGGGGTGGGTGATGGCTTCCAGCGCCGTCCGCTCGGCCGGGTCGGCAAACACGTGGGCGCGCAGGCGCCCCCGGTCCAGGCTGCCATCGGCCAGCAGCATGTCGGCGCCGAAACGCTCGGCGATACGGGCCAGCGCCGGGCTGCCAGCAGCCACCACGGCCCGTGCGGCCAGATCGGCGTCGGCCACCACGATCCCCAGCGCCTCAAAGCGCCGGGTCACCTCGCTCTTGCCGGAGGCGATGCCTCCGGTCAGGCCAACCACATAGCGGCTCATGGGGACTCCCCTCAGCGCAGCCCGCTCATCACCAGATACTGCTCCACCAGTGGCGCACCCCACATGAAGTACAGCCAGCCGGCAACGGCCAGGTACGGCCCAAACGGGATGGGTGTGGCGCGGTCACGGCCCCGGCTGTATAGCCAGATCGAGCCGATGATGGCGCCCAGTACCGAGGACAGCAGGATGATCGGCAGGATGCCCTTCAGGCCACACCAGGCGCCGAGTGCCGCCAGCAGCTTGAAGTCGCCGTGGCCCATGCCTTCCTTGCCGGTCAGCTGCTTGAACAGCCACCAGACCGTCCACAGCGACAGGTAACCCACTGCCGCGCCCACCAGGGCGGGCTTGGCCGGCATGTACAGGTTGTCGATGCTGCCTATCAGCCCCAGCCACATCAGCGGCAGGGTCAACTGGTCGGGCAGCAGCTGCGTTCGCAGGTCGATGCCGGACAGGGCGATCAGGAAGCAGGTCAGCACGATGGCACCGAAGCCCTGCCAGCCGAAGCCGAACTGCCAGACGCAGGCCAGCACCAGCACCGAGGTCAGCGCCTCCACCAGCGGGTACTGCAGCGAGATCGGCGCCTTGCAGTGGCGGCACTTGCCGCCCTGGATGATCCAGCTGAACAGCGGGATGTTCTCGTACCAGCTCAGCTTGTGCTTGCAGTGCGGGCAATGCGACGGCTCCACCACGATCCCCGGTGGGGGTGGTTCATAGAAGTCCGGTTCCTCCAGGACTTCGCGCGCATCGCGCTTCCACTGCCACTCCAGCCGCTTGGGCAGCCGCAGGATGACCACGTTCAGGAAACTGCCCAGCAGCAGTCCCAGGGCGGCCGCGGCGGGGTAGCCGAGGCCGGGGTGCTGGTCGAGAAATGCCATGTATGTTTTATCCGACGACAGAAGCGAGCTTGAAGATCGGCAGGTACATGCCGATGACCATGCCGCCCACGACCACACCAATGAACACCATGATCATCGGTTCAAGCAGGCTGCTCAAGGCGTCAACGGCATTGTTGACTTCCTGTTCATAATACTCGGCAACCTTGAACAGCATGGTATCCAACGCGCCCGCCTCTTCGCCGATGCCGGTCATCTGGATGACCATGTGCGGGAACAGGTTGGTCTGCTTCATGGCCATGTTGACCGGGTAGCCCACCGAGACGTCGTCCCGCATCCGCAGCACAGCCTCTTCATAGACCTTGTTGCCGGTCGCGCCAGCCACGATGCCCAGGGCCTCCACCAGCGGGACGCCAGCCTTGAAGGTCACGGCGGTGGTCCGCGCGAAGCGGGCAATCGAGCTGTTGTGCATGATCTGACCGATCACGGGCACCTTCAGGATCAGCCGGTCCATCCGGTGTTGCATCACCGGTGAGCGCTTGTAGGCCATGACGAATCCGATGATGCTGCCGATCACGATGATGGCGATCAGCCACCACCAAGAGACCATGAAGCGCGAGCAGGCCACGATAATCTGGGTGAAGGCGGGCAGGTCCGCGCCGAAACTCTTGAACACGTCTTCGAACTGCGGCACCACGAAGATCAGCAGGATCGCGCTGACCAGAAGTGCCACCGTGATGACCATTGCCGGGTAGAACAGTGCCTTCTTGATCTTACCCTTCAGTGATTCGATGTTCTCTTTGTAGGTGGCCACAGTGTCCAGAACGGTCTCTAGCACACCTGCACCTTCACCTGCTCGCACTAGGTTGCGGTAGAGCTCGTCGAACTGCAGCGGGTGCTTGCTGACGGCCTCGTACAGCGATGAGCCACCCTCGATGTCGCTGCGCACGCCATCGACCATCTTCTTCATGCGCGGGTTCTTGTGCCCGCTGCCGATGATCTCCAGCGCCGAGACGATCGGCACACCGGATTTCATCATCGTGGCCATCTGTCGGCTGAAGAAGGCGATGTCCTTGGTACTGATCGCCTTACCCGCAGCGCCGAACAAGGGTTTGGGCTTCGGTTTAACCTGCCCGGGATTGATGCCCTGTCGGCGTAGTTCGGCCCTGAGCAGATTGGCATTCTTGGCCAATTGCTCGCCCTTCATCTTGATCCCCCGCTTGTCGGTCCCATCCCAGACAAACGGTTGCAGCTCCATCGTGGCGCGGGCCACGGGCTCCTTCTTGATCGCACTGCGACTGACAGACATGTTGGCTCCCCAAGACCCGCCATCCCCAGGCGGGCAACTAGCCCTTGATGGTAGCGGGTTCAAGGCCGGATGGGCAGTTGGTAGGCGGCCCAGCATGCGATTTCGTGCCGGGTGCCGACCAAAGGTGACGTACTGCGTCACATTGCCGCGTCCATCGCAGATTCGCATGCCGGGGGTTCCCATCCGTGAAATTGCTGCCATCATGGGCGCGGGGAAATCCAGGGGGAGGCGTGCCGGGGTTGGCACGCAACCTGCGTTGATCCACCCGCAGGGTGCAGGACCCGCTCAACCGGCCGATGGCTGGCCCGATCCTGTGCACTGACTCAACCACCACTTATCTTGGGGATGTATCAAATGAAGAACCAGAAGGGCTTCACCCTTATCGAACTGATGATCGTTGTTGCGATCATTGCGATCCTGGCCGCCATCGCGCTGCCGCAGTACCGCAACTACACTGCCAAGGCAAAGATCACCCAGGCTGTTGCAAGCGTCGCCGGTGAAAAAATCAAGGTTGCTGAGAACCATGCGGCGGAAGTTGCCGACGTCTGCACCGGTGTTGCCACCTCGGCTCAGTGCGATGCGGGTACGCTGACCGGTACCTCTAATGACCGGTCCGCAGTTATCAGTTTGGTGCCGGATTTTGGTGATGGTACCGACAACGTGATCTGGACCTGTTCCGTGACGACTTCGAGTGTCACCGGTTATCAGGGCGATGCATGCGATAACCTGGCTCCGTAAGCGCAGCGATAGCGTTCAGCGCAGTGCGTTGGACGCGATCTCGAAGGTGCCCGCGAGAAATCGCGGGCATCTGCGTTTGTAATGGGCGCTTCAGACGCCTATAACATGCTTGCCCATCTAGCTTAGCCTATCCAGAATCACCGCCATGAACGCAGTCACCACCGCCAATCTGGTTGGCATCACCGGGCTGGCCCGTCGCCTGGTCCAGGATGGAGCACTGGACGAGGCCTCCGCCCGCGACGCGATGGCCAAGGCCGCCGCGGCCCGCCAGCCGCTGCCCACTTGGTTCGCCCAGAACAAGCTGGTCAATGCCGCGCAGCTGGCTGCCGCCAATGCGGTCGAGTTCGGCATGCCGCTGTTCGACGTGTCCACGTTCGACGCCAGCCAGAACGCCATGAGCCTGGTCAGCGAGGAGCTGCTACGCAAACATAATGTGCTGCCGCTGTTCAAGCGCGGTGGCAAGCTGTTCGTGGGTACCAGCAATCCGACCCATGCGCTGGACGAGATCAAGTTCCACACCAATCTGGTGGTGGAGCCGATCCTGGTCGATGAGGACCAGATCCGTCGCACGCTGGAGCAGTGGCATACCAGCCATGACAGCCTGGGCGACTCGCTGGGTGGGGACGATGAGGGGCTCGCCAACCTGGATATTTCCAATGGCGACGAAGACAACGCGGGCGGCGACTCCGGCATCGACGCCAAGGGCGACGACACCCCGGTGGTCAAGTTCGTCAACAAGGTGCTGGTCGATGCGATCCGCAAGGGCGCGTCAGACATCCATTTCGAGCCCTATGAAGACGACTACCGCGTGCGCCTGCGTATCGACGGTCTGCTGAAGATGGTGGCGCGCGCGCCGGTGAAGTTGAACCAGCGCATCGCCGCGCGCCTGAAGGTGATGGCGCAGCTGGATATCGCCGAGAAGCGCGTGCCGCAGGACGGCCGCATCAAGCTGAACCTTTCCAAGAGCAAGCAGATCGACTTTCGCGTCAGCACGCTGCCGACCCTGTTCGGCGAGAAGGTGGTGCTGCGTATCCTGGATGGCAGCGCGGCCAAGCTGGGCATCGACAAGCTGGGCTACGAGCCGGACCAGCAGAAGCTGTTCCACGACGCCATCCACAAACCCTACGGCATGGTGCTGGTGACCGGCCCGACCGGCTCGGGCAAGACGGTGTCGCTGTATACCGCGCTGGGCATCCTCAACGATGAGACGCGCAACATCTCCACCGCCGAAGACCCGGTGGAAATCCGCTTGCCCGGTGTCAACCAGGTGCAGCAGAACAACAAGCGCGGCATGACCTTCGCTGCGGCGCTGCGCTCGTTCCTGCGACAGGATCCGGACATCATCATGGTCGGCGAAATCCGCGACCTGGAGACGGCCGAGATTGCGATCAAGGCGGCGCAGACCGGCCACATGGTGCTGTCCACGCTGCATACCAACGATGCGCCGCAGACCATCGCGCGTCTGATGAACATGGGCATCGCGCCGTACAACATCACCAGCTCGGTGACGCTGGTGATCGCGCAGCGTCTGGCGCGCCGGCTGTGCGGCAACTGCAAGCGACCGGCGAACCTGCCGGAGCACGCGTTGCTGGCCGAGGGCTTCACCCAGGCGCAGCTGGATGCGGGCATCCAGTTGTACGAGGCGGTGGGCTGCGATGAGTGCACCGAGGGCTACAAGGGCCGAACCGGTATCTACCAGGTGATGCCGATGACCGATGAGATCGCCACCATCGTGCTGGCCGGCGGCAACGCACTGCAGATTGCCGAGGCGGCGCAGCAGATCGGGGTGAATGACCTGCGGCAGTCGGCGTTGAAGAAGGCGGCAGCGGGTGTGACCAGCCTGGCCGAGATCAATCGCGTTACCAAGGATTGAGGTAGATCCACACAATGCGTGGATGCCGCGATGCATGAGGTTGCCGGCCAGCGGCCGGCACTACCGCGTTGATGGGTGGATCCACGCCATGCGTGGATGGCGCGGCGGCGCACGCCAACCAAGGTTGGCGCCTACCAGGGCCGTTCGGCCCTTACTCCATCCCCAGCTTCTTCAGCTTGTAGCGCAGCGCGCGGAAGGTAATCCCCAGCTGCGCAGCCGTGCGGGTCTTGTTCCAGCGGTTCTCTTCCAGCGCGCGCTGGATGGCGCTGCGCTCCAGCTGCTCGATGTACGAGGGCAGGGCGGCACCGCCCGGCTGCAGGTCGGCCACGGCTTCGGCGGGTGCTGCGCCGCCGGGCGCACGCGGGGCGTGCTGCGGCAGGCGCAGGTCGTCGGCACCGATGCGGTCTTCTTCGGCCAGTGCAAGCGCGCGCTCCAGAATGTTCTCCAGCTCGCGCACATTGCCCGGGAACGCATAGTGGGCCAGCGCTTCCAGCGCCGACGGCGCCAGCAGCGGGGTGGCACGGCCGTGGCTGCGGGCCAGGCGTGCCAGCACGGCGGCTGCCAGCTCCGGCAGGTCCTGGCGGCGCTCGCGCAGCGGCGGCACCTTCAGTTCGATCACGTTGATGCGGTAGTACAGGTCGTGGCGGAAGCGCCCGTCCTCGACCAGCTCGGCCAGGTCACGGTGCGTGGCCGAGAGAATGCGCACGTCCACCGGTTCTTCGTTGGCCGCACCCACCGCACGCACCGACTTTTCCTGGATCGCGCGCAGCAGCTTCACCTGCATCTGCAGCGGCAGCTCGGCCACTTCGTCCAGGAACAGGGTACCGCCGTGTGCAGCCTGGAACAGGCCCGGCTTGTCGGCATGGGCGCCGCTGAAGCTGCCTTTGCGATGGCCGAAGAACTCGCTCTCCATCAGCTCGCCGGGAATGGCACCGCAGTTGACCGGCACGAACGGACCAGCCGCACGCGCGCCCTGGGCGTGGATGGTGCGCGCGACCAGTTCCTTGCCCACGCCCGATTCACCGAGGATGTAGACCGGTGCCTGGCTGCGCGCGACCTTGCCGATGGTGGTGCGCAGTACGTCCATCGCCGGCGAAGCGCCGAGCAGGCGAGCAGCCTGTTCGGTGGCGGGGCCGGGCGCAGGGCGTTCGGTGTTGTTGAGTTCCAGCGCGTGCTTGACCAGGCCGCGCAGCACCGAGATGTCCACCGGCTTGCTGACGAAGTCGAAGGCGCCGGCCTTCAGCGCTTCCACGGCCAGGTCCATGCTGCCGAACGCAGTGATCATCGCCACCGGTGTGCGCGGGTAGTGCTGGGCGATCTCGCTGACCAGCTCGATGCCGTTGCCATCCGGAAGGCGCATGTCGGTGATGCACAGGTCGTACGGGTTGCTGGCCAGCAGCTCGCGCGCTTCGGCCAGGTTGGCGGCGGTACTGATGCGCAGCCCCATGCGGCCGAGGGTCAGTACCAGCAGTTCGCGGATGTCGCGTTCATCGTCGACGACGAGGGCGCTGCGGGTTTCGTTCATGGGCGTGAAAGATAAACGAGGGGGCTGGAAGCGACAAATGTTTGACGCACAGATTTGGAATCAGGTGGGCAACAGCGTGTGCGGGCCGGGAAGCACCAGGCGGAAGCACGAGCCTCCTGCCGGCACCGGGATGTAGTCGAGCCGTGCCTGGTTGGCGCGGCACAACTCGCGGGCGATGTACAGGCCCAGCCCGGTGCCGTGCTCGGAGGTAGTGAAGAACGGACGGAACAGCTGTGCGGCCACGCTCTCGGGAATGCCGGGGCCACGGTCCATCACGTCGATCACCGCGCTGCGCTCGTGCTGCGCCACGCGCAGGCGCACCCGCGCCGGCTGCTGGCCGATGCGGCCGTATTTCAGTGCGTTGTGCACCAGCACGGTGAGCACCTGGTACAGGTGTTTGCTGTCGACCTGCGCCATCACCGCCGTGTCGCTGATGATCGGTTCGATGCTGTCGGTTTCCAGCGTCTGGCCCTGCTTGTACTCCAGCACGAAGCGGCGCACGAAGGCGACCAGGTCGACGTTCTCGGGTGTGGCGCGCTCGCGCCGTGCCAGCCCCAGCACGCTCTCGACGATGCCGTTGGTGCGCTGGCATTGCTGGCGGATGATCTGCAGCAGGCGGCGGTCGCTTTCGTTGAAACCGGTGCCTTCCTCCAGCAGCTGCACGGCGTAGTTGATCGCCGCCAGCGGATTGCGGATTTCATGGGCGAGGCTGGCCGAGAAGCGGCCCATCGCCGACAGGGTGAGCGATTCGGCGCGCCGCGAGACCACGCTGGAGTCGTCCAGGAATACCAGCGCCAGTTCGCTGCCGGCCAGCAGGCGGGCGAAGCGCGGTTGCACTTCCGGCTGGTCGGGGTTGAGCTGCAGCGGCAGTTCGTCCTGCGCCCAGCCGTTGCGCCAGCGCTGCAGGCGGCGCGCCAGTTCCGGCGCGGCACTGGCCAGATCCAGGCGTCCCGTCTCACCGATGCCGTCGTTGTCGCCGAGCAGCATCGAGGCCGCTTCATTGGCCAGGGTGATGCGGTTGTCGGCGTCCACCACCAGCACGCCGGTGCGCATGCGGCGGATGATCAGTTCGTTGATCTGGAACAGGTTGGCCACTTCGTCGCCGCGCTGGTTGGCTAGCTGCTGGTTGCGGCGCGCGCGGTTGCCCACCTGGTAGCTGATGAAGGCCAGCGCCAGGTAGCTGGTGGCGAACATGGCCAGCTCGGCCAGCGTGCGGGTGGGGTCACCGCCTTCGAGCACCTTCCAGAGGTATTCGGTACCGGTGGCCAGGCTGGCAGCAACCGCCAGGCCCAGGCCCCAGCTCAGCGGCAGCAGGGTGGCGGCGGCGGCGATGTTGAACAGCAGCGACATCGAGATGCCGGCGCTGGCACCGGGCAGGGCATGCGCCAGCAAGGTGGCGGCGATGATGTCCACCAGCACGCTGCTGACCACGATCGGGCGCAGCCAGCGTTCGTTGCGGCCGATCGCCAGGGCCAGCAGCGACAGCAGCAGATAGATCGCCGCGACGGTATCGGCCAGACGCGGGTGATGGGCCTCGCCGACCATGCCGGACAGGGGGCTGTAGAGCAGGCCGGCGATGACCGCGGCGATCAGCACCCGGTACAGCGCGAAGAAGTACAGCTCACGCCGCGGAATCGATTCGATGCGGTCGATCAATGAAGCACTGGGTGACACGCCGGAACTCCCCTTCTGGCTGCCTGGGTCTGGAATCTGCGGCGGCCCTGCCTGGCATCCCCTGAAGCCGGGCGGGTTCGTCGCTTCTATGTGGCCCGCGGTGGAAGCCGCCGGGCAAGCCCGACACTACACACCTTGGTTGACCAGTATAGGGCCCCCGGCAGGACGCCGCCGGAGCCGCCCGGATCGCGCATTTGGCCTGCCGTGGATACCGGTGGCCAACGCCGGCCCTGGCGCAACTGCCTGAATGGCGGTGGAAATCTGGCCGGGTGTGGCGTTTTGTACAGACTTCTTTGCGCCCCGGCGCTGGCTCGGCCACAATAGTGGGCCCGCCGCGGTCCATGCCGGCGCCCCGCCGGGGCCCTGAGGAATTGCGTGCGGTCGTTCCTATTCCCACGGTGACGCATGAATTTCCACGAATACCAGTCAAAACAACTGCTTGCCGAGTACGGCATCCCGGTCCCGGCCGGCAAGGTCGCTGCGACCCCGGACGAAGCGGTTGCCGCTGCCAACTCCCTGGGCCAGGGCCCCTGGATGGTCAAGGCGCAGATCCACGCTGGCGGCCGCGGCAAGGCTGGCGGCGTCAAGTTCTGCAAGACCACCGACGACGTGAAGGCCGCTGCGGCCAAGATGCTCGGCACCAAGATGGCCACCTACCAGTCCGCTGGCGTTGAACTGCCGGTCAACCTGGTGCTGGTGACCACCGCCGGCGAGATCGTCAAGGAACTTTACCTGTCGGTGCTGGTCGACCGTGGCACCAAGACCATCACCTACATCGCCTCTTCGGAAGGCGGCGTGGAGATCGAGCAGGTCGCCGCTGAAACCCCGGAGCTGATCCACTCGCTGAACGTCGACTTCGTCGAAGGCGTGCAGGGTTACCACGGCCGTGATTTCGGCTTCAAGCTGGGCCTGACCGCCAAGCAGGCCGGCCAGTTCGCCAGCATCATGGTGAACCTGTACCGCCTGTTCAACGAAAAGGACCTGGCCCTGGTTGAAATCAACCCGCTGGCCATCCTGGACGACGGCAACCTGTACGCGCTGGACGGCAAGTTCGACAGCGACGACAACGCCGCGTTCCGCCAGAAGGCCCTGGTCGCCATGCGCGACAAGACCCAGGAAGATCCGACCGAAGTGATCGCTTCGGAGCTGGACATCAACTACGTCACCATGGACGGCAACATTGGCTGCATGGTCAACGGCGCAGGCCTGGCCATGGCCACCATGGACGTCATCAAGCTCAACGGCGGCGAGCCGGCGAACTTCCTGGACGTGGGCGGCGGTGCCAACAAGCAGCGCGTCATTGAAGCGTTCAAGCTGATCCTGTCCTCGGACAAGGTTGAAGGCATCTTCGTCAACATCTTCGGCGGCATCGTCCGCTGCGACATGATTGCCGAAGGCATCATCGCCGCCGTGAAGGAAGTGGGCGTCAAGGTTCCGGTCGTGGTGCGCCTGGAAGGCACCAACGTGGAAGAAGGCAAGCAGCTGCTGCGTGACAGCGGCATGGCCATCATCCCGGCTGACAACATCAACGATGGCGCCAAGAAGATCGTTGAAGCTGTCAAGAACGCTGCCTGATTCGACACCAAGGAATTCCCATGTCTGTTTTGATTAACAAGAACACCAAGGTGATCGTGCAGGGCTTCACCGGCCAGCAGGGCACCTTCCACGCCACTCAGATGATCGAGTACGGCACCCAGGTTGTTGGCGGCGTGACCCCGGGCAAGGGTGGCACCACCCACATCGACCTGCCGGTCTTCAACACCGTTGCCGACGCCGTGCAGAGCACCGGCGCCAACGCTTCGGTCATCTACGTGCCGCCGCCGTACGCGGCCGACGCGATCCTGGAAGCCGCTGCTGCCGGCATCAAGGTCATCGTCTGCATCACCGAAGGCATCCCGGTGCTGGACATGCTGCGCGTCAAGAACGTGCTGACCCGTTCGCATCCGGACACCGTGCTGATCGGGCCGAACTGCCCGGGCGTCATCACCCCGGGTGAGTGCAAGATCGGCATCATGCCGGGCCACATCCACCAGCCGGGCAAGATCGGCATCGTGTCGCGTTCGGGCACCCTGACCTATGAAGCGGTCAAGCAGACCACTGAAGTCGGCCTGGGCCAGTCCACCTGCATCGGCATCGGTGGTGACCCGATCAACGGCCTGAACTTCGTCGACTGCCTGAAGCTGTTCAACGAAGACCCGCAGACCGAAGGCATCATCATGGTTGGCGAAATCGGCGGTGACGCTGAAGAAGCCGGCGCCGAGTACATCAAGAACCACGTGAAGAAGCCGGTCGTCGGCTTCATCGCCGGTGCGTCGGCTCCGGCCGGCAAGCGCATGGGCCACGCCGGTGCGATCGCCTCGGGCGGCAAGGGCACTGCCGAAGGCAAGTTCGCCGCCATGGAAGCTGCCGGTGTTGTCACCGTCCGCTCGCCGGGCGACCTGGGCGCTGCCATCGCCAAGCTGGTGAAATAAGACCGCTTGTGTAGAGTCGAGCCATGCTCGACTGACGCTCTTGCTTCAAACAGAAGGGCCGCCTCCGGGCGGCCTTTCTGCGTCTGGTGCCCTGACCATCCCGGTAACCCCATCCACGCATGGCGTGGATCTACTGAGCCGGGGCTGTCCACGCAGTGAGCGCGCCCGGCGCGCGCATGGCGCAGCGCTACAATGGGCACATTGCAACCACAGGCTGGATTCCCATGGCTTCGATCCGCATCGCGATGGCGCAGTTCGACTTCCCGGTCGGCGATGTCGCCGGCAACACCGAGCGCATCATCGAGATGATCGGTCAGGCGCGCGACGAGTACGGCGCCGAGCTGGTGATGTTCCCCGAGCTGGCGGTGAGTGGTTATCCGCCGGAAGACCTGCTGCTGCGCCCGGGCTTCCTGTACGAGTGCGAGCAGGCGATGGCCCGCATCGCTGCTGCCTGCCGTGGCATCACCGCCGTGGTTGGTTGGCCGCAGGCGGTCGGTGCGGTGGTCTACAACGCCGCCAGCGTGCTGCGCGATGGCCTGGTCGAGCAGACCTACCGCAAGCGCGAGCTGCCCAACTATGCGGTGTTCGACGAGCGCCGTTACTTCGATGTCGATCCGGATGGCGGCAGCTGCGTGTTCGAGGTCAACGGCATTCCGGTCGGCCTGCTGATCTGCGAGGACCTGTGGTTCGCCGAGCCGCTGGCCGACACCGTGCGCGCCGGTGCGCAGCTGGTGGTGGTGCCGAATGCCTCGCCCTACGAGCGTGGCAAGCATGCCCAGCGCGATGCAGTGCTGGCCGCACGCACCCGTGAGAGCGGGGCGGCGATCGCCTACCTCAACGTGGTCGGTGGCCAGGACGCGCTGGTGTTCGACGGTGCCTCGGTGGTGGCCGATGGCGACGGTACCGTGCACCCGGCCGCCGCCGCCTTCGTCGACCAGTGGCTGGT
Organism: Stenotrophomonas maltophilia group sp. Smal13; assembly: GCF_030236855.1. Classification (NCBI taxonomy): domain Bacteria; kingdom Pseudomonadati; phylum Pseudomonadota; class Gammaproteobacteria; order Lysobacterales; family Lysobacteraceae; genus Stenotrophomonas; species Stenotrophomonas maltophilia group sp. Smal13. The sequence continues at coordinate 16,427 of NZ_JASJSQ010000041.1, read as the reverse complement.
GGTGGAGTACGACGGTGAAAGCCGCCGCTTCATGCCGCACGTGTGGATGGACGATGGCGACGAGAGCATGGACGCGCTGGCCTGGCGCGCAGTGACCCGTGGCATCCAGGACTACTGCCGCAAGAACGGCTTCAAGAAGGTGTGGCTGGGCCTGTCCGGCGGCATCGATTCGGCGCTGGTGCTGGCCATGGCCGTGGACGCGATGGGCGCGGAAAACGTCACCGCTGTGCGGTTGCCGTCGCGCTATACCGCGGGCCTGTCCAACGACCTGGCCGCCGAACAGTGCCAGGCACTGGGCGTGAAGCTGGAGGCGGTATCGATCGAGCCGGCGTTCAAGGGCCTGATGGAATCGCTGGCGCCGATGTTCGAAGGCACTGCGCCGGACGTGACCGAAGAGAACCTGCAGTCGCGCAGCCGTGGCGTGATCCTGATGGCGCTGGCCAACAAGTTCGGTGGCCTGTTGCTGACCACCGGCAACAAAAGCGAATACGCGGTGGGTTACGCCACCATCTACGGCGACATGTGCGGTGGCTATGCGCCGCTGAAGGACCTGTACAAGACCGAAGTGTTCGGGCTGTCGAAGTGGCGCAACACCGTGGGCGGCGCGCCGGTGATCCCGCCGGCCGTGATCAGCCGCCCGCCGTCGGCCGAGCTGCGCGAGAACCAGCTGGACCAGGATTCGCTGCCGGCCTATGACGTGCTGGACGGCATCCTGTATCGCTACATCGACCAGGAGCAGTCGCGCACGGAGATCGTTGCGGCCGGTTACGACGCTGCCGTGGTCGACCGGGTGCTGCGCCTGGTGCGCATCAGCGAGTGGAAGCGGCACCAGGCCGCGCCGGGGCCGAAGGTCTCGCGCCGGGCATTTGGCCGCGAGCGTCGTTACCCGATCAGCAACGGCTACAAGGGCTGAAGCTGCGGTTGGCGGGTAGTGCCGGCCGCTGGCCGGCAACCCGTATACCGCGCATCCACGCATGGCGTGG
>NZ_JASJSQ010000041.1:0-15346 GCF_030236855.1 Stenotrophomonas maltophilia group sp. Smal13 | reverse complement strand
CGGTAGTGCCGGCCGCTGGCCGGCAACCCGTATACCGCGCATCCACGCATGGCGTGGATCTACCGGGCGTCCTCAAGCAACTGTTCGAGGCTGGCGGTTTCCGCAGCGTCGTTGAAGCGTCCGTCCCCCAGCCGTGCCCGCACAAACGCCAGGCCATCCGCCGCCGCCGCATCCAGCGTGCCGCGGTGGTCGACCGGGTAACGCCGGAACGCGACCGGCTCGCCTCGCAGGGCCAGGCCTGCGGCATACAGCAGGGTGGTCAGATAGGGCACATCGCGGTCCTCGCTGCCGTGGCCGAGCATCAGCGGTTGGCTGAAGCCGCGGCGCGGTACGCCGAGATAGTCGTACAGCACCGCCCAGATGCCCGGCACGCTGGTCAGCGGTGCAGTGAACATGCTGCCGGTATCCGCACCGTCCAGCGTGGCGGCCAGTTCGCCCAGGCACTGCTCGCGTGCCACTGCCACGCGGGCGCGGCCGGTGTCGCTGAGGACGCGGTCGATCTGCGGCGCGACCTGCAGCAGGCCATCAAGCAGGTACGCGTGATAGGCGTTGAGCGCGCCAGGATTGGCGGTGCGGTTGTCGGGCTTCATCACCAGCGCGGTCAGCTCGACTGCGGTAGGCGTGCCGGTGGTGAAGCTGCCACGGTAGTGCAGGGAAGGACCACCATAGGTGGGCGCCAGATGCCCGGCTGTGAGGGCTGCAGCGCCACCCTGTGAATGACCAACAGAGACCCAGCGCGGCGACAACGCTGCGTTGCCCAGGTACTGGCGGCTGGCCTTGACCAGGTCGATGGCATTGCGCGCGGCCGTGCTGACGTGCAGATAGGCATGCTCGCCGGGGCTGCCGAGCCCCTGGTAGTCCGCGGCGACGACCGCATAGCCCTGGGCCAGAAACTGATCGAGGAAGCGCCCGTCGCGTTCGGGTTGGTAGGGGCCGGACACCGAGGGCGCGCAGCGATCGGCGATGCCCTGGGTGCCATGTGCCCAGGACACCACCGGCCAGCCGCCCGCTGGAGCCGCGCCGGCGGGCAGGTACAGCAGGCCGGTGCCTTCGGCCAGCTGGCCGCGAAGATCCGGGGTGCGGTAGTGGAGCTTGTAGGCCTGCGCAGCCTTGGACGGCACCCATGACGCGCGATAGGGGGCAGCAGACAGCAGATCGCCCGGTGCACCCGGTGCGGCAGCCAGGGGGCCCGAGGACAGCGCCAGCACGGCGGTGGCGAGGAGGCAGGCGAGGGGGCGGAAACGGCCGGGCGGTAGGGTCATGGGGCGCTCCTTCACGGCCGGGATGGCCGTTGCGCCGCAGTGTGGAGGGCGTCGCCGGAGCGGGATGCGACCGGCGTCGCATCCGCCGGGAATTCGTAGAATTCCTAGTGTCGTGGTCCATGGGCGTACGAACCATCCACGCATGGCGTGGATCTACCGACAAAGAAAAGGCCCCTTTCGGGGCCCTCTCTTACTTCTTTTCCAGTCGCGCGTTGCGCTGGCCGGTGCTGGCGGATTTCTCGCCGGCGAACGGGTTCAGCTTGCGGATCATCCACGGGTACTTCGGCCACTTGCCTTCCAGCCACGGGTGGTCCGGCTGGTTCAGCTGCAGGACGCGGCGGGCATCGTCGGCCAGGGTCTTGTTGCCCAGGTGGGTGTAGGAATCGGCCAGCACAGCCACGGCGTCGTACTGGAAGGCGCTCTGCGGGTAGGTTTCCAGCAGGTAGTTGGCGCGGCCGGCGGCCGAGACCCAGGCGCCGCGGCGCATGTAGTACAGGGCGTTGTCCAGCTCATGCTGGGCGAACACGTCACGCAGCTCCAGCATGCGCTGGCGCGCATCGGCGGCGTAGCGGCTGTTGGGGTAGCGGTCCACCACGATGTTGAAGTCCGAATACGCCTGGTGCGGCGTGGACAGGTCGCGGCGGCTGGCATCCAGCGACCATACGCGACGCAGGAAAACCGTACTGCGGTTGGAGTTGGCCAGGCCGCGCAGGTAGTACAGGTACGCGATGTTGCGATGGGTCGGGTAGGTACGGATGAAGCGGTCGATGCTGGACACCGCGTCATCGTGCTTGCCGGCCTTGTACTGGGCGTAGGCGGTCTCGATCATCGCCTGCTCGGTGTACGGACCGTACGGATACTGGGCCACCAGGCGGCGGAAGCTGGCTTCGGCGCCGCTCCAGTTGCCACCCTGCATCAGCTTGTGGCTCTTCTCGTACAACTGTTCGACCGGCGTCCCTTCATCGGGGCGATCGCCCTTCTTGGCACCACGGTGGCAGCCGGTGGCGGCGATGACCAGCACCAGCAGCAGGGCGGTGAGGCGGACGGGCGCGGAGAGCATGGCGGAGCGTCGGATCATGGGGTCGAGGCGGGACGCGGCTGGAATACGAAGGGTCGATGATAGCCTAGTGTCCTGTCCAGCGACTGAAACCGGCCGCCGGGACCCCAAAATTTCAAAGAATGCCCCCTGCCATGTCTGAACAACCCTCTGAATCGGCCCGCCAGGCCATCGTCCCCGACACCGCTGCCGGCCGTCGTTTCGACGCCGTGGTGGCCGAACTGTTCCCCGAATACTCGCGTTCGCGCCTGACCGAGTGGATCAAGGCCGGTGAGGTGCTGCTGGACGGCGCCCAGGTGCGCCCGCGCGATCCGCTGCGCGGCGGCGAGCTCGTGACCCTCAATGTGGTGCTCGAGACCCAGACCGACGCCCAGCCGGAGGACATCCCGCTGGACGTGCTGTTCGAGGACGAGCACCTGCTGGTGATCAACAAGCCGGTCGGCCTGGTGGTGCACCCGGGCGCGGGCAACCACAGCGGCACCCTGGTCAACGCCCTGCTGTTCCGCGACCCGTCGGTGGCGGTGCTGCCGCGCGCCGGCATCGTGCACCGCCTGGACAAGGACACCAGCGGCGTGATGGTGGTGGCCAAGACCCTGGAAGCGCAGACCGCACTGGTCGAGCAGCTGGCCGCGCGCGACGTGCACCGCCAGTACCTGGCCATCGTGATGGGTGCGCTGGTGGCCGGCGGTACCGCCGATGCCCCGATCGACCGCCACCCACGCGACCGCCTGAAGATGGCCGTGCGCGAGGACGGCAAGGAAGCAATCACCCATTACCGCCTGCGCGAGCGCTTCCGTGCGCACACTGCGCTGGAGTGCCGCCTGGAAACCGGCCGTACCCATCAGATCCGCGTGCACATGGCGCACGTGCGCCATCCGATCATCGGTGACCCGCTGTACGGCGGTGCGCTGAAGCTGCCCAAGGGCGCCAGCGATGAGCTGGTAGCCGCGCTGCGCGGCTTCAAGCGCCAGGCCCTGCACGCCGAGACCCTGGAGTTCACGCACCCGATCACCGGTGAGCCGGTGCGCAACACCGCGCCGGTGCCGGACGACATGCTGCACCTGTTGAAGGTGCTGCGCGAAGACAGCGAAGCCTTCGCCGCACGCGAGCGGGACCGCTGGTGATGGCCGCCGCGTTGCCTTTGCTGCAGGCGGACTGGCCGGCGCCTCCGGGCGTCCATGCGCTGACCACGCGTCGGCACGGTGCGGGCATTTCGCCGGCGCCGTTCGCGCAGTTCAACCTGGGCAACCGGCACGCGGCCGATGGTGATACCCCTGCCAACGTGGAGCACAACCGCCAGCTGCTGCAGCAGGGGCTGGCGCTGCCCTCGGCACCGCACTGGCTGCGCCAGGTGCATAGCAGCACGGTGCTGCGTTTCACAACGCCGCCGGTGCCAGGCGCAAGCGAACCGGTGGCCGACGCTGCGGTGACCTCGGTGCCCGGCGTGGTGCTGGCGATCCTGACCGCCGACTGCCTGCCGGTGGTGTTCGCCGCTGCCGACGGTAGCGAGGTGGGCGCCGCTCACGCTGGATGGCGCGGGCTGGCCGACGGCATGCTGGAGGCCACCGTGGCCGCCATGCAGACCCCGCCCGCGCAGCTGCGCGCGTGGCTGGGCCCGGCGGCCGGGCCGGCCGACTACGAGATCGGCGAAGAGGTCTTCCACGCCTTCGTCGGCCATGATCCGGCGGCCGAGGCGGCGTTTGTGGCGACACGCCAGGGGCACTGGAAGGTGGACCTGTTCGCCCTGGCACGTCAGCGCCTGCAGGCGGCGGGCATGGACCCGGCGCAGGTGTATGGCGGCACGGTGTCGACGATGGCCGATCCCGACCTGTATTCGCACCGGCGCGACCGTCGCACCGGGCGCATGGCGACCCTGGCCTGGATCGCGCCCTGACCACGCCGTTGTTCACGCGCGTGCTGGGGCCGGCCTTCGCCACCCTGGCCACGCCGGTGCAGGCGCTGCATGCCGCGCCGTTGCCGTGCCGCTACGTGGGGCAGGCGCGCATCGTGAGAGGGCGGCACTGGCTGGTGCCGCTGCTGGCCGCGTTGGCGCAGTTGCCGAAGGACGGCGACGCGCTGCCCACCGAAGTGGCGTTCAGTGCCCACGGGCAGGGCGAGCAATGGGCGAGGCGGTTTGGCCGCTGGCCGATGGTGTCGCGGCTGTGGGCGCACGAGGGGTACCTGCGCGAGCAGTTGGGCGCGGTGCGCTTCGAATTTGATCTGCAGGCCCGCGACGGTGGCATCGACTGGTCGGTGCGGCGGGTCTGGGCGTTCGGGCTGCTGCCGCTGCCGAGGCGCTGGTTTGGTGGTGTGCGTTGCCGCGAAGCCTGGCAGGGTGAGCGTTACACTTTCCTGGTCGATGTGACCTTGCCCTGGGCCGGAGCCCTGATCCGCTATGAAGGCTGGCTCGAACCGCAGTGATTCCGCCGCCGAGGCCGGCAGCGCGGTGATCGTGTTCGATGGCGTGTGCGCGCTGTGCAACCGCTGGGTGCGCTTCCTGCTGCGTTTCGACCGCAAGGGCCGCTACCGCTTTGCGGCGATGCAGGGCGCGCAGGGCAGTGCGATGTTGCGCGCGCATGGGCTGGACCCGCAGGACCCGATGTCGTTCCTGCTGCTGGACGAACAGGGCGCCTGGACCGATACCGATGCGATCCTGCGCGTGCTGGCGGGGCTGGGCGGCGTCTGGCGTCTGACCGGTGCATTGCGCGTGCTGCCGCGCAGCTGGCGTGATGCCGCGTACCGCGCGCTGGCCCGCAACCGCTACCGCTGGTTCGGGCGGCATGACGCCTGTTACCTGCCCGCACCGGAGCAGGCCGCGCGGTTCCTGGATTGAAGAAAAAAGGGGACGGAGGGGATTAAGTCGTTTGTGCACAAACGACTTAATCCCCTCCGTCCCCTTTTTCCCTCAACCTTCCAGCGCGTCCAGATAGCTGCGGCGCCAGTGGTTGATGTCGTAGGTGCGCAGGTGCTCCATCATCGCGTGCCAGCGTTCCTTGCGCCTGCGCAGCGACATCGTTGCCGCGGTGGCGATGGCGTCGGCCACGCCGTCCAGATCATGCGGGTTCACCAGCAGCGCCTGCTTGAGTTCGTCGGCGGCGCCGGCCAGCAGCGACAGCACCAGCACGCCGGGGTCTTCCGGGTCCTGCGAGGCCACGTACTCCTTGGCTACCAGGTTCATGCCATCGCGCAGCGGCGTGACCAGGCCTACCGCCGCCGCCCGGTAGAAGCCGGTGAGGGTGGCGTGGGTGAAGTTCTGGTTGACGTAGCGCAGCGGCGTCCAGTCCGGTTCGGCGTGCCCACCGTTGATGTGCCCGGCGATCTGTTCCAGCTGGCTGCGCAGCTGCCGGTACTCGGTGACATCGCCGCGCGAGACCGGGGCGATCTGCAGGTAGGTCAGCGAGCCGCGCTGATCCGGATGGCGCTCCAGGTAGCGCTCGAAGCCGAGGAAGCGTTCGGGCAGGCCCTTGGAATAGTCCAGGCGATCCACGCCGATCGCCAGCTGGCGGTCACGCAGGCTGTTGCGCAGGTTCTTCACAGCGGCCTTGGTGGCGGCGGTGCCGGCCTGTCGCGCGATCAGCTCGGTGTCGATACCGATCGGGAACGCCGCCGCACGGAAGCGGCGCCCGCCCGGTGCTTCCAGCTCGCCGTTGTCGAGCACGCGGCCGCCGCCGAACAGGCGCAGGTAGGTCTGGAAGCGATCGGCGTCGCGCTGGGTCTGGAAGCCGACCAGATCGTAGGCGTACAGCGCGGAGAACAACCGAAGGTGGTCGGGCATGGCCTGCAGCAGATCGGCCGACGGCATCGGGATGTGCAGGAAGAAACCGATGCGGCAGCCGATGCCACGCTCGCGCAGCAGCGCACCAAGCGGGATCAGGTGGTAGTCGTGGATCCAGACGATGTCGTCCTCGCGCAGCAGCGGCGCGAGCTTGTCGGCGAACAGCGCGTTGACCTTATGGTAGGTCTCGCGGGTACCCCGGTCGTAGTCGACCAGATCCAGGCGGAAGTGCAGCAACGGCCAGAGGGTGCGATTGGCGAAACCGTTGTAGTAGCCATCCACCTCGCGCTTGCTCAGGTCCAGGGTGACGAATTCGATGTCACCGTCCTTCTGTGTGTGCAGCGTGCCGCTGCCGTCGCGCACGCTCTTGCCGCTCCAGCCGAACCACATGCCGCCACGTTCCTTCAGCGCGGCCAGCAGGCCCACCGCCAGCCCACCGGCGCGGTTCTCGCCCGGTACGGCCACGCGGTTTGAAACCACCACCAGACGACTCACGATGCCTCCTGCCAGGACCGCGACAGGCGCATCGCGGCGGTGATCAGGCCGACGTGCGAATAGGTCTGCGGGAAATTGCCCCAGGCCTCGCCGCTGTCGAAGGCCAGATCCTCCGACAGCAGGCCCAGGTGGTTGCGCTGTTTCAGCAGCAGCTCGAACATCCCGCGTGCTTCGTCCATGCGCCCGATCGCCGCCAGCGCATCGATGTACCAGAAGGTGCAGATGGTGAAGCTGGTTTCCGGTTCGCCGAAGTCATCCGGCGCGACATAGCGGTACAGCGAGTTGCCATGCTTGAGGTCGCGGCCGATGGCGTCGACGGTGGCGATGAAGCGCGCATCCATCGCGTCGATGAAGCCGATGTCGGCCAGCAGCAGCAACGAGGCATCCAGCCGATGGCCACCAAAGGTATCGGTGAAGTGGCCCAGCTCCTCGCTCCAGGACTCGGCCATGATGCGCGCATGGATGGTGTCGGCACGCTCGCGCCAGTAATGGGCGCGGTCATCGCGCTTCAGGCGCACGGCGATCTTGCACAGGCGATCGCACGCTGCCCAGCACATCGCGCTGGTGTAGGTGTGCACCTCGGTGCGGCCGCGGAATTCCCACAGGCCGGCGTCGGGTACGTCGTGCAGGGCGAACGCCTGTTCACCCAAGGGTTCCAGGCGGGCGAAGGTGTGCGCATCGCCCGGGTCCTGCAGGCGGCGGTCGAAGAACAACTGCGTGGACGCCAGCACCACGCTGCCGTAGACATCGTGCTGGCGCTGCACCCAGGCCAGGTTGCCGCGCCGCACCGGGCCCATGCCGCGGTAGCCGGACAGGCTGGGTACTTCGTCCTCGTCCAGCTTAGCCTCGAAGCCGATGCCATACAGCGGCTGCAACGTGCCATCGGTGGTGGCCAGGTTGAAGATATAGCCGAGGAACTGTTCCATCGTGCGCGTTGCGCCGAGGCGGTTCAGTGCGCGCACCACGAACGCAGCATCACGCAGCCAGCAGTAACGGTAGTCCCAGTTGCGCACGCTGCCGGGCGCTTCTGGAATGGAGGTGGTCATTGCCGCGATGATCGCGCCGCTGTCCTCGTACTGGCACAGCTTCAGGGTGATCGCACTGCGGATCACCGCGTCCTGCCATTCCAGCGGAATGGACAGGTAGCGCACCCATTCGCGCCAGTAGTCGCGGGTGCGCTGGAAGGCTTCCTGCACATAGCCACTGATCGAGCGGTTGAGCGATTCATCCACGCCCAGGATCAGGTGGATGGGATGGTTGAGCACGAACGGCAGGCCATCGCGCACGAAGCGCACCGGCACGTCGGTGGTCAGCCGCAGCACGTGTTCGGGCAGGATCCAGCGCACGTGGTTGCTGCCCCAGGTGGACTCGGGCACGCGTGCGCCCCAGTCGGCCAGTGGCCGTGCGTGCACGGTGATGCGTGGGCTGCCGGCCAGTGGTCGTAACTGGCGGATCAGGCTGACCGGCCGGTAGAAACGGTCGTTCTGGCGCCAGCGCGGGGCGAAATCAAGGATTTCCAGTTCACCACCGTGCGCGTCGCGCAGCACGGTACGCAGGATCGCGGTGTTGGTCAGGTATTCCTGCTCGCTGCTCGCGAAATCCTCCAGCTCGATGGCGAAGTCGCCACCCGTCTGCTGGTTGGGGCCGAGCAGGGCACAGAAGGTGGGGTCGCCGTCGAAGGTGGGCAGGCAGCTCCAGACAACGCGGGCACGTTTGTCGACCAGGGCGCCGAAGCTGCCGTTGCCGACCACGCCCAGATCAAGATCGGGTTGGGTCATCACGCGGTACATCTCGGTTGCGGCCGTGGGGTGGCCGGGTCAATAGGCATTCTCACGCAGCCAGGCGTGCACACTGCGTATGTCGGGCAGCGCGAACACGGCTTTGCTGGGTTCCCGTTCGCCTACCAGTACGCTCCAGCCATGCTGGCCATTGGCGGCGTCGAAGCCGAACTCATCGGTCAGGTCATCGCCGAGGAACACCGGCAGGCGGCCGCGGAACGGCAGGTACTGCATCATCCGGCGCACGGCACGTCCCTTGTCGGTGCCGACCGGAACGAATTCGACGACATGGTCACCGGGCTGCAGGCGATAGCTGGCACGGCCACGCACATGGCGGTCGGCGAAGGCGCGCACATCACTTGCCGCGTGCGGCGCACCGCGCCAATGCAGCGCCAGGCCGACGCCCTTGTCTTCCACCAGCACGCCGGGATGGCCATGGGCGAAGCGCATCGCCTGCTGGTGCAGCGCGTGCAGCCACTCGGCGGTGTCGTCGTCGTGTTCGTCGCGCAGGACGCGACCGTCTTCGCCGCGCAGTTCGTGGCCATGCAGGCCGGCGGCGGGCAATTTCAGGGGAGCGAACAGTTGATCCAGCTGCTCAAGCGGGCGACCACTGACCAGTGCCACGGCACCTTCCAGGCGGTCGCTGATGCGGCCGATGGCTTCACGCACATCCGGCAGCAACTGCACGGCATCCGGGCGTGCAGCGAATTCGATCAGGGTGCCGTCGACATCGAGGAACAACGCGCAGGCGTCATCCAGCAATGGCGGTGGCGGACGCAGGGGGAGCGGTTCAGCCATGACGCCCAGCTTGCCAGCGTGGGCGTGTACGTGGGGTCGAGGGCAGGCTACGGATCTGGTAGTGCCGGCCGCTGGCCGGCACCGTCATGGCCCCTGGATGCACCCTGAGGTTGCCGGCCAGCGGCCGGCACTACCGGACTGATGAATCAGAACGTATAGCGGACGCGGCCGTAGTAATACGCGCCGTTGCTGCCGATCGGCGACAGCACGTCGTACGGCAGGTTGCCGAAGTAGTGGATATCGCTGTTGGATCGATCCGGGTAGTTGTCGGTCAGGTTCTGGCCGCCGATGGCCACGCTCCACTGCGGAGTGATGCGGTACTCGACTTCGGCATCCAGCTGCCATTCGGCCTGGTAGGTCTGGCGCGGGATGTAGCCGTCACCGAAGTTGAACACGCGGGTGGCGCTGCCATAGCGGTTCACGCGGGTGCTCAGCGACCAGTGGTCGTTGCTCCAGGCTGCCGAGAAGCTGCCACGCGTACGCGGCGTGGCATCGGTGAGGGTATTGGTCTCTTCAATGCCGAACAGTACGTAGTCCGGGTTCAGTGCACGGAGCTGTGCCGGCGTGGCCAGCACGTTCTTCAGTGTGGTCTTGGTGTACGCGTAGGTGCCGGTCAGCAGCAGCTGGCCGTTGCCCAGCGATTGCCGCCAGTTGCTCACCAGTTCGGCGCCGCGGGTGCGGGTATCGGCCGCGTTGACGAAGAAGCTGGCGCTCTGCAGGCCAGTGACGCCGTAATTGGCGGCCACGTAGTCGGTCAGCGCATCGCCGGTGATGCTCTCCGACAGCGCGATGCGGTCATCGATGTCGATCTGGAAGAAGTCCAGCGACAGGTCGAAGTGCTCGCCGATGCGGCTGGTGAAGCCCAGCGAGGTATTGATCGACTTTTCCGGCTTCAGGTTCTGCGCACCCAGGCCACGGGCGATCGGATTGTTGACCGACAACAGGCGGCCCTGCACCAGCTGTCCGCCGGCGTTGTAGCCGGTGGAGGTGGATTCGTAGCCGATCTGCGCCAGCGACGGCGCACGGAAGTTGTTGGAGATGGCACCGCGCAGCGCGAACGCCGGGGTGAATTCATAGCGCAGGCCGAGCTTGCCGGTCAGTTCACCGCCGAAGTCGTCGTTGTGCTCGTAGCGTGCGGCCAGATCGGAGGAGAACTTCTCGCCGAACTGGCTGGACAGGCTGGCGTAGGCGCTGGCCACGTCGCGCGACAGGCGGGCCGCATCCTGCGGCGTCAGGCCGCCACCGGCCTGCGAGCCGGTCGGGCGATCGGTGTAAGGGCCGGCGGCGTAGCTGGCCGGGTCGCCGGGACGGGTCTGGTAGCGCTCGTGCCGTGCTTCCACGCCCAGGCCCAGGGTGTGGCTGATGCTGTCGCTCTGGGTGAACACACGACTCAGGTCGAGGTTGCCCACGGTCTGTGCGTATTCGTAGTCGGCGGTCTTGAAGCGGGTCGGGCTGGTCGGGCCCAGCGACGCGTTGAGCGAATCACGCAGGCGGTAGGTGAAGTCGTTCTGGCCGTAATCCAGGCTGCCGTCGTAGCTCCATTCACCCCACTGGCCGCGCACGCCGGCCACCGCCTGCACGTCGCGGTTCTCGCCTTCGGAGATCGGCCGGTAACCGTTCGGATAGACCTGCTTCCAGTTGGCATCGCCATCGGGGTAGCGGAAGTAGTTCGCACCTTCGGTATCACGCTGGTTGAAGGTGCCGAACGCGTAGAACGTCGACGTCTGGCCTACCGGAATCTCGGTGTTCAGCCACAGGTTGATGTCCTTGCTCTTGCCATCGCCCAGCACGTAGTTGCGCTTGCCCTGCAGCGCCAGGTTGTCCGGCGTCTGGTCCCACGGCGGAATCTGGTCGAAGCCGGCACGGTTGGTGCCGTTGCGGTGCTTGTACTCAAGGCCGATACGCAGGAAGCCGCCGTCCTCGCCCAGCGAGGTGCCGACCTTGGCGCTGATGTTGCCGATCTGGCCGTCGGTGAGGGTGCGGCCGATCGGCTTGAGGTCGGTGTGGTTGGCGCCGTAGCTGGCCTCTATCTCGCCACCGTCGCCGCCGTTGTCGAGGATCACGTTGATCACGCCGGCCACGGCGTCCGAGCCGTACAGCGCACCGGCGCCGTCGCGCAGCACTTCGATGCGCTTGATCGCGCTGACCGGGATCGAATTGAAGTCGACCGGCGTGGTGCCCTTGCCGATCTTGCTGTCGGTGTTGACCAGCGCGGTGTGGTGGCGGCGCTTGCCATTGACCAGCACCAGCACCTGGTCCGGCGACAGGCCACGCAGCTGTGCGGCGCGCACGTGGTCGGCGCCGCCGGAGTTGGACTGGCGTGGGAAGTTGAACGACGGCAGCAGGGCCTGCAGCGCACTGCCCAGCTCACCGTTGACCACGCCGGCCTTGCGGATGTCCTCGGCGGTGAGCACATCCACCGGCGAGGTGGATTCGAGCACGGTGCGGTCGGCCGCGCGTGTGCCGGTGACGATCACCGTGTCCAGGTTGGTGGCGTCCTGGGCTAGAGCCGGGACGGCGGTGGAGGAAAGCGCGAGGGCGATGGCGAGGCCGAGCGGCGACGCGGGCAGGCGGATGGACATGGGGGCTCCAGCAACAACGACGACGGGGAAGGGGGAGATAGTTTCACTTACATCCATCCGGATGAAGCGATATATTATCTTCGCGTGATGGCCGGTGCAGATGCAAGTCCCTGCCGGTCCGGCATGAGCTGATGCCCTGCTGGCATCAGCACGCCGGGCCAGTGGCGCTGTACGCTGCCGGCTCGCCTCTGTCCCCCTTCCCCGGAGCTGTACCGATGAAACACCTTGGCCTCGTCTTCGCCGTGCTGCTGGCCACCAGTGGCTGCGCCAGCCTGTCCTCTCAGGCGCCCAGCGCCTATGCCACGGCCACCACCGCCGAACTGAAGGGTGATGCCGCACGCCCGTCCGCCGGCCACGGCTGGGTGCGCAGTGAGCTGTACTTCGGCGTGGGCGAGGAGCAGGGCGCCGGCAACCGTCCGCAGGCCGACACCATCAGCGAGACGCAGTGGCGCACCTTCCTGGACAAGGAAGTGACCCCGCGCTTCCCGGATGGACTGACCGTGTTCGATGCCTATGGCCAATGGCTGTTCCGCGGTGATGCCGCGCCCAACCGCCTGCGCACCAAGGTGCTGGTGGTGCTGCACGAGGACACCCCGCAGCGCCGTGCTGATATCGAAGCGATCCGCCTGGCGTGGAAGCAGCAGACCAAGCATCAATCGGTGCTGTGGTCGCGGCAAGCGGTCGAGGTATCGTTCTGAGTTGAAGGTGCCGCCGCGGTGCCGCAGGGAGCGATGATGAACTACAGGGAATGCCTGCTGGGCCTGGTATTGGCAGGTGTGCTGGCACCGTCGGCGCAGGCAAGTGGGGACGAGGGCGAAACGCTACGCTTCCAGGTGGCCGCTCACGTGCAGGCGCACGCCGATCCCCAGCAGGACGGCAGCATCGCGGTGCAGCTGTCACCGTCAGGCAAGCGCCAGACGCTGGCGGGTGCGGCGGATGCCGATGGCAATTCGCGCTGGTCGCTGGAAGACGTCGATTTCGATGGCTACCCGGAACTGGTCGCGCGTGCATCGGTGGGCATGGTCAACGAGGCGGTGGCGGTGTACCGCTTCGACCCGGCCAGTGCCGGGTTCCGCGCGCTGCAGGCCGACACCCATGGCAAGGACAGCTGCGGTGACCTGATGGGGTTGAGCGTGGATGCTGCCACTCGAACCCTGACCAGCAGCTGCCGTAGCGGCCCGATGTGGTACGCCGACCAGTACCGGTTTGCAGGTGCGAAGCTCTACCTCTACCGCAGCGAGAGTGTGCTGATGCTGGGCGACACGGTGAACGCCGCGTTGCAATGGGAACAGAGCGACGAGCAGGGCCCGTTGGCGGTCTGGCGTACCTATGATCCCGCCGGTCGTGTGCTGGAGACCGCCATCGCTGACGGCCTGGGCGCACCGCCGAATGGGCCGCTGCGTGGCCAGCAGGCCACCGTGGTGCCAGCGCGCCTGTTCCTGTTCGACCGACCCGGTGCATCCAGCACCAAGCGTTATCTGGTGCAGGGCGACCGTGTGGAAATGCTGGATGAACAGGATGGCTGGATGAAGCTGCGCTACCGCAATCCGAAGCTGGGCGCGGTGGAAGGTTGGATCAACGTCAACGATTGAAGAAGAAAGGGGACGGAGGGAATTAAGTCGTTTGTGCCGTTAACGACTTAATTCCCTCCGTCCCCTTTTTTTGCGGTGGCATCACTTCATCGGGTCTAGCCTCGGACGTTCCCCCGTTCGAGGATGTATCCGATGAGCAAGCGCGTGGCCGAAATCGTGGTGGACGCCCTGCAGCAGGCTGGTGTCCGCCGTTGCTACGGCATCGTGGGCGATACGCTCAATCATGTGACCGATGCGATGCATGGCAGTGACATCGCCTGGGTGCACGTACGACATGAGGAAGTGGCCGCATTCGCCGCAGGCGCGGATTCGCTGGTCAGCGGCCAGTTGACTGCGTGTGCTGGCTCCTGCGGCCCGGGAGGTCTGCATTTCATCAATGGCATCTTCGAGAGCAATCGCAACCGCGCGCCGATGGTGTTGATCGCCAGCCAGATCGTCACCAGCGAGCTGGGCATGGAGTTCCCGCAGGAAGTGGACTTCAAGGCGGTGTATGGCAGCTGCACGGTGTTCTGCGAGCAGGTGCACAGTGCCGAACAGGCGCGACGCGTGGTGGCGCTGGCCTGCCAGGCCGCGATCAGCCGTCGCGGCGTCGCCGTAGTGATCCTGCCGGCTGACATCAGCGAGGCCGAGGTGAAGCACGATGTGCCGTTCTCGGTGCACTACACCCAGCCGGTACTGCGCCCGTCCGACGCGGAACTGCAGCGTGTCGCCGAGTTGTTGGGGCAGGGCAAGCGCATTGGTGTCTACGCTGGTGCCGGTTGCCAGGGCGCACACGCGCAACTGCTGGAGCTGGCCCGGCGCCTGCAGGCGCCGGTGGCGCACACCTCGCGCGCCAAGGATTTCGTCGAGCCGGACAACCCGTACAACATGGGCATGACCGGCATCTTCGGCATCGAATCCGGCTTTCACACGCTGATGGATTGCGACACGCTGCTGCTGCTCGGCGCCGACTTTGCCTGGGGCCAGTTCTACCCGGACAAGGCCACCATCATCCAGGTCGACCGCGATGGCAGCCACCTCGGCCGCCGCCATCCGGTGAACCTTGGCGTGGTCGGTGATATCGCGCCGACGCTGGACGCCTTGCTGCCGATGCTGCCGCCGCGCGAGGACAGCAGTTTCCTGGACGAGTGCATCGAGCGCCGTGACAAGGCACTGAGGAAGCGCGAGCAGGAAGAGCAGCCGGGCGAAGGCGAGCTGATCCATCCGCAGCACCTGACCGCGCTGCTGTCGAAGTACGCCACCGATGATGCACTGTTCACCGCCGACGGTGGCTCGCCGATGGTGTGGGTGTTGCGCCACATCCGCGTCAACGGACGCCGCCGCACGCTGACCAGCCTGCTGCACGGCACGATGGCCAACGCGATGCCACAGGCACTGGGCCTGCAGAAGGCGTTCCCGGGTCGGCAGGTGATCTCGCTGTCCGGCGATGGTGGCCTGGCGATGCTGTTGGGCGATCTGTTGACGGCCGTGCAGGAAAACCTGCCGATCAAGGTGGTGGTGTTCAACAACGGCTCGTTGAATTTCGTCGAGCTGGAGCAGAAGGTGGAAGGCCTTCTGGACAACTATACCGACCTGAAGAACCCGGACTTCGGTCGCCTGGCCGAGGTGATCGGCTTCCACGGCCGCACCGTGACCCGCAGCGAGGATCTGGAGGAAGCGGTGCAGGACTTCCTGGCCCAACGCGGCCCGGCGCTGCTGGATGTGCACACCAGCCGCGCCGAGCTGGTGATGCCGCCGCAGATCGAGGCCAAGCAGGTGGCCGGTACGGCGCTGTATGCGACCAAGGCGGTGTTGAACGGCCGCTTCGACGACGTGAAGCATCTGCTGGTGGACAACTTCCTGAAGAAGTAGGGGGTTGGTTGATGCAGGGCTGCGCCCTGCACCCGCTACGAGCCAGAGCCAGAGCAGAAGCTGGTTTACTGAGGGATGGCGGGGTGGGTCCGGTTGCGGGGGACGCTGCAAGTACATCCATGTAAGCTCGGTCGCGCCATCCATGGCGCTCACGCC
>NZ_JASJSQ010000040.1:0-43244 GCF_030236855.1 Stenotrophomonas maltophilia group sp. Smal13 | reverse complement strand
GGTAGGGGTCACAGGTTCGAACCCTGTACCGCCCACCACCTGGCTCCCGGCATTGCCGGTGCAGCGGTGGATCACGACGGAAGCCGGCCTTGTGCCGGCTTTTCTCGTTTCAGGCATCGATCACGGTTCCATATGGTCAGCGTTGCACGACCAGGTCTTCGATGCTGATCATCCGCTGCAGCTTCCAGTGACCGTCCACGCGCTCCCAGAGCTGGGCGACGCGAACCGTCGCACCACGCGTGGGCTGGGCAACGCCGGGTTCGTGTTGCAGGGGCTGGTTGGCCAGCCTCAGGACCCGGTCCTGGCGCAGCCGGTAAAGCAGCAGGGAGGGCGAACCGCAATCCTTGCGTACGACGTCCGGCTGCTGGGTTTCGGCAAGCAGGATCTGGCTGCGAAGGGCCTCTTCAGTGGGCCCGTTGCCAGCGCCGAACAGGCTGGAGAGCAGCAGCATCAGGGCAAGCATCGGCATGGCACGGTGCTCCAGCGGGAAAGTGCACGCAGGCTGGCATGACATGTGGGGTGCTGCAGCCGGCCTGCGACGAAGGCCGGAATTGAACCGCCAAAGGCGGCCGGGGGGCGATGAATCCGGGCCGAGCAGGCGTAGACTCCGGTCTACCGCGCAATCGCGCCGTCACTGCAAGGAGCTGCCGCATGAGTGATCACGTTCCGGTTTCCCGGCCCAATCCCATCATCGAACTGCTGTTCGGCGGCAACATGCTGGAGGGTACCTTCAAGGCGGTGATCTGGGTGGCCCTGCTGGCGGCAGTGCTGGCGTGGACCACGTTCCGCTGAGTCTTCCCGCTGCCTGCGTCGCAGGCCTGCGCTCAGGCGCTGAAGGCCTGGCGCAGGCTGCGCAGCGTGGCCTGGCGATGTTCCTTTGCGGTCGCTTCGCCCATCTCCAGTTCCTGCAGGCGCAATCCCACCAGCGTCATCGACAACGCGTAGCCGCGTGCCGCATCGGCAGCACGCGAAAGGCCCAGTGCGCGGCGCGTCAGCGCGTTCACGTGTTCCAGGTCGGGCAGCAGCCCCAGGTAGACGCGCTCGGCGCTGTCCAGGTCGGGGGCACGCAGGATCGCGTGCGCTTCAGCAGCAGGGGAGACGGAGGCCATGGGGGGTCCTTGTCCGTTGCGGGCGCTCGATCAGAACGAGCGCATCAGGGAAACGAAGGCCGACGTCTGTGTACCGCGACGGGCCATCGGGCTGTCCTTTACTGCATCGCCGAACCACTGGTTGGCGACGACGCCGGTCGCGCGCCACTTCGTGCCCAAGGGCGTGCTGACTGCGATCTGCAGGCTCGGTGATGTCGCGCTGCCCGGGTTGTAGGCGGCAAGTCCCGAGCGCAGCGCTTCTTCGTCGGTGATGCCGTAGTAGTAGTCGAGCAGGCGCGCACTGGAGTGCACCACGCCGACCTTGGGCACCCAGGTGAAGCGACCGGCCTGGATCGGATAGCTGTAGTGCAGGCGCGACTCCATGCCACCTCCGTGCCCGGTGACCTCGCGCATCACGCTGGCCTCGACGATGCCCCAGTCGGCGCTGTACTCACCGTTGATGCCGGCCATGGCCGACATCTGCCGGCTGTGCAGGCGACGCAGCTGAGGATCGTTCACGTCGTCGGTCTTGAAGCGCAGCGTGTAGGGCGTGACAGCCGCCGACAGGCGCAGGCCCCCGCGCTTGTACAGGTACATGCCCAGCGAGCCCGGGCTGGCGAAGAAGCGCTCGCCCTGCCAGGCAATGGACGGTACGACCAGCGGCTTGACGTCGTAGTGGGCGTACGCCCCCGAGGTCGCGCCGGCACTGATACCGGCCTGCACGCCCGGGTTCCGGTCGGCGGCGTGGGTGATCAACGGCAGGCCGATGGCAGCGGAGAACAGCAACGGGCGCAGCAGGGTCGGGGACAGCGACGGCATCGATCAACCACTTTGCGGGGGATGGCTGTGCATGGTGCGGGTACAACATTGTCAGAACATTGCGCCTTCGCAACTGGCACACGAAGACGCCCAAACCTGGCGCCAGGCACTATGATCGGCACCGTTTCCGGTAGCCGAGCCCCTGATGCGCATTCTCCTGGTCGAAGACGATCCCGATCTGTCCCGAGCCCTGCAGTCGGGCCTGGAGCGGCAGGGCGTGGTCGCCGACGTGGTCGGCAGCCTGGCCGAAGCCGCGGTTGCGCTGCGCGAGCCGGTGCATCAGCTGATGCTGCTGGACCGTCAGCTGCCCGATGGCGATGGCGTGGCTTTCGTCGCCACCGCACGCGCGCTGCGCCCGAACCTGGCGGTGATCATGCTGACGGCCAAGGGCAGGTTGTCGGACAAGGTCGAGGGCCTGGATGTCGGTGCCGACGACTACCTGGTGAAGCCGGTGGCGATCGAGGAGCTGATGGCGCGGATCCGTGCTGTCTCGCGGCGGCCCTCTGCCATGGTGACACCGAGCCTGCATCTGGGCCGGCTGGAATTCGACTTCGAATCGCTGCAGGCACAGGTGGAGGGCCAACCGCTGGCGCTGCCGCGGCGCCAGGTGCTGGTACTGCAGGCACTGGCGATGCGCCAGGGGCGCACGGTCACCCGCACGGCACTGGAGGCCGCGGTGTACGGCTTCGACGATGAGATCCAGTCCAATGCGCTCGATGCGCACATTTCCAAGCTGCGCAAGGCGCTGCAGCAGGCCGGGGCGGGCGTTGAAATCCATGTGATCCGGGGCGTCGGCTACCTGCTGGCGGAGGCCTGAGATGGCGCGTCCGACACGTCCGATCCGTTCCATTACGCTGGGGTTGGCCTGGCGGTTGTTCCTGGCGCAGGCCTTCACCGTGCTGTTCGCCGTTGTTGCGCTGATCCTGACCTGGGGCGACAAGGACACCTGGGGCATGGACATGTTCATGGCTGAAGCCGTGGCCAAGGCCGTGCATAGTGAAGGCGGGCGGTTGGTGCTGGACCAGGCGCGCTGGAACAAGCTCGACGCCGAGGCCGGGGGCAACCTCTGGTTCGCGGCGGTCGACGACAAGGGTGTCTGGCTGGAACGCGGCACGATTCCGGCGATCCACGCCCCGCTGCTCGCGCGCCTGCCGACGTTGGGTGCCACCGAACTCGGCTCGCTGGTGCCGCCGTACCTGGACGTGGCGCGGGTCATGATCCGCAAGGAGGACGGGCGGCGCATCACGGTGATGGTGGGTGGGGCGCCGAAGGGCGGGTTGCTGGACGGTGCGCTGATGGTGCTGCGCCTGATCGGGCTGTGGTTTTTCCTGCCGCTGATCGTGATCACGCTGCTGGTCATGCCGACCGTGATCCACCGCGCGATGCGCGGCGTGCGCCGCTCCGCACAACAGGCCAAGGAGCTGGATATCGGCCAGCCGGGGGCGCGTCTGGATGCGCAGCTGGTGTCGACCGAGGTCGCACCGCTGGTGGAAGCCTTCAACGACGCGATCGACAAGGTGCAGCAGGGGTATGCCGCGCGTGACAAGCTCCTCGCCGATGCCGCGCACGAACTGCGGGTGCCGATTGCAGTGGTGCAGGCGCGCCTGTCGCAGTTGCCGCAGGGCGAGCTGAAGTCGCAACTGCTGACCGACGTGGCGCGGCTCGGTAACGTTGCCGAGCACCTGCTTGACCTGCAGCGACTTGATCGTAATGTCGGCGCACTGCAGCGGCTGGATCTTGCGTTGCTGGTGCGCGAAGCGGCCGCCGATCTGGCGCCGCTGGTGGTGGGTGCCGGTTACGGCTTCGAAGTGGATGCACCCGAGATGCCAGTGTGGATCCATGGCGACAGCCTGGCGCTGGGGCGGGTGATCGCCAACCTGGTGCACAACGCCATCGTCCACGGTGGCGGACGCGGCACCATCTGCGTGCGCCTGGATGCACGTGGCCTGCTGGAGGTCAGCGACCAGGGCGCCGGTATTCCGGTGGGCGACCGTGAAGCGATCTTCGAGCCGTTCCATCGTCTGCGCGCAGCGGGTAGCGGCAGTGGCCTGGGCCTGCATCTGGTGAAGGAAATCGTGCAGCATCACGGCGGTTCGGTCAGTGTCGGCGAGGCGTCCGGCGGCGGTGCCAGCTTCCGGGTCAACTTCCATCGCGGTAGCGTCCGCCGCTGACGCCAATACGGGCTAAAGCCCGATAGGCACGCTGCTGCCCGGGCGGCAGGCTGGGGTGATGGTCGCCGAACGATCCGCTCCACCGCTGTTTGGCAGTGGTTGTGCCGCCGGTCTGGTGCTGGGTGCGCTGGCCTGCGTGCAGCTGCCGGTGCTGCCGCCGCTGTGGCTGTGCATGCCGTTGGCCCTTGCCAGCGCCACAGGCTGGATCGTGCCTTGGCGCGGCCGCGCCTGGACGGCTGCGCTGTTCGGCCTGTCGTGGGCGGCATTGCACGGACACTGGGTCCTGCAGGGCCAGCTTCCACCCGGAGGGCCCGCGCAGGACGTGCAGGTCCTTGGCCGAGTGGTTGATCTTCCACACAGTGGCCCCGGCTATACCCGTTTCGTGTTGAAGGTCGACGAGGCCGATGCGCTGCCCTCGTTGCGTGGAAAGCGCCTGCAGGTCACCTGGAACGACCCGTGGCGCGGATCGCCAGCGCACCAGGCGGAGGGCGGGCGCCACGCGGTTCGTGCGGGATCACATTGGCAGTTGTCGTTGCGCGTGCGCGCGCCACGCTCGCGGATCAATCCTGGCGGCTTCGACGGCGAACGCCATGCATTGCTGCGCGGTATTTCCGGCAATGGCACGGTGCGCGACCCCGGCGCTGCGCGTGAGCGCGCGCCTGCGCAGGGCCTGCCGGCCTGGCGCGAGCGCAGCAGTGACGCCATCGCAACGCAGGTGGCACATCCTGCCGCGCGGTTCGTGCAGGCCCTGGCACTGGGCGACACGCGCGGCCTGTCCGATGCCGATTGGGAGCACCTGCGCGCGCTGGGCCTGACCCATCTGGTCGCCATTTCCGGTTTCCACGTGGGCGTGGTGGCTGGCTTCGGTGTACTGCTGTGTCGCGTGTTGTGGTGGCTATGCCCGGTGCTGGGACGGTTCTTGCCTCGGCCGCAGGCGGCGGCATGGGGCGCGGCGCTGGCCGCAACCGTCTATGCAGTGGCCGCCGGCGGCGCGCTTCCAACAGTGCGTGCGGCGCTGATGATCGGGCTGGTGGCACTGGCCCGTGCCGGGCGTCGCCCGGTGGGTGCGGGGCAGGGACTGGCCCTGGCCGCGATGGTGATGCTGCTGCCGGCGCCGCTGTCGGTGCTGTCGGCCGGCTTCTGGCTCAGCTTTGGGGGCGTGCTGTGGCTGCTGTGGTGCCTTCCACGAACCGGGCCGGACGGCGTCGGTGGGGGCCTGCGCGGCTTTCTGGCCGCCCAGGGCGTGGCCAGCCTCGGCCTGTTGCCGCTGTGCGTGGCCCTGTTCGGCGGCACCGCGCGCTTGGGGCCGCTGGTCAATCTGCCGATCATTCCGTGGTGGACCCTGCTGGTGGTGCCGTTGTCGCTGCTGGGTACCGGCCTGCACGCGTTGCATGATGGCGCCGGGCGCTGGGCATGGCGCGCCGCCGCCTGGCTGTTCGAGCTCAGCTGGCAGGCCCTGCAGCCACTGGCGCTGCACCCGCAGGCGATGTGGTGGCTGGCCGAGGCACCGCGCTGGGCGGTGCCGGCGGCATTGGCGGGGGTGTTCTGGTGGCTGCTGCCACGTGGCGCTGGCGGTGGCCTGGCAGGCCTGCTGCTGTGCCTGCCGCTGCTGTGGCCCGCCCGGCATGCACCGGCTGAAGGCGAACTGGAGCTGCTGGTGCACGACGTAGGGCAGGGCACCGCGGTGCTGGTGCGTACGGCGAGGCACGCACTCTGGTACGACGTGGGGCCGCCGACCGGCGGCGACGGCAACGAACGCATTCTGGTCCCGGCCCTGCGCGCGCTCGGACAGGGGCCGCCGCAGCAGGCGATGCTCAGCCATGACCATCTTGATCACACCGGCAGCCTGCCGAGCCTGCGAAGGCAGCTGCCCGGGCTGCAGCTGCTGGCGCCACCGGGCAGCACCATCGCCGGCGCTGCGCCCTGCCAGCAAGGGATGCAGTGGCAGTGGGACGGAGTTGATTTCCAGGTCCTGCACCCGGCACCGGACAGCCGCCAGGCCGAGAACGAGGACAGCTGCGTGCTGCGCGTCGCCAGCCGTCACGGCGTGGTCCTGCTGCCTGGCGATATCGGCCGCCCGGCCGAGCAGGTGCTGCTGCAGGCGTCTCCGGCAGCACTGAAGGCGGATGTGGTGCTGGTGCCGCACCATGGCAGTGGCGGCAGCTCCAGCGCGCCGTGGGTGGCCGCCGTGGCGCCACGGCTGGCGGTGGTCTCGGCCGGGCACCGCAACCGCTTCGGGCACCCCCGCCAGGACGTGGTCCAGCGCTGGCAGGCGCAAGGGGCCGAGGTGCTGGCCACGGCCGATTCCGGGGCGATCCGCATATGGCTTGGCGCACAAGGGCTGCAGCTGCGTGAACAGCGCATCCACGCATCCCGGTGGTGGGATGCCGCTGGGCGGGCGCGGTCGGCTGCTATCCTATCGCCGATCGAACAAGCGGCCGTTGGGCCGGAGGGTTGAAACGTGTGGGAACTGGTCAAGGCCGGTGGCTGGCCGATGGTGCCGCTGCTGCTGTTGGGCGTACTGGCTTTGGCGATCATCCTGGAGCGTTTCTGGTCCCTGCGACGTACTGAAGTGCTGCCGCCCGGCCTCGGCCAGGAAGTGCGCAACTGGGCGGCACGCGGCAAGCTCGACCCGGCCCACCTGCAGACCCTGCGGGCGAACTCGCCGCTGGGCGCGCTGCTGGCCGCCGCGCTGGAAGCGCGCAACCGTCCGCGTGACCAGATCCGCGAGCGCATCGAAGACACCGGCCGCCACCTGGTGCACCGCATGGAGCGTTTCCTCAATGCGCTGGGCACCATCGCATCGGCCGGGCCGCTGCTGGGCCTGCTGGGTACTGTGATCGGCATGATCCAGATGTTCCTGGGCATCCTCGACCATGGCGTGGGTGATGTGAACCAGCTGGCCGGTGGTATCGGCAAGGCGCTGGTGTGCACCGCCACCGGCATGATCGTTGCCATTCCAGCACTGATGTTCCACCGCTACTTCAAGGGCCGCATCCATGGTTATGTGGTAGAGATGGAGCAGGAAGCCAGCGCGCTGCTGGATACGCTGGATGGCCGCCCCGGCGTGATGAACCCTGCCGCTGCCACGCGCCCGGCCGGCGCGGCCACGGCGAAGGCCTGATCGATGCGTATCGGCAACGACCGATCCCAGGATGAGCCGCATATCGACCTGGTGCCACTGATCGACGTCATCCTGGTGCTGATCATCTTCTTCGTGGTCACCACCACCTTCGATGCGCGCTCGACACTCCAGGTGGAGCTGCCTACGGCCAGCCAGCAGCCCAGCAATGAGCCGCCGCGCTCGTTGAGCGTGCTGATCAACGCCGAAGGCCGCTACTTCATCAATGACCAGGAAGTGCTGCGCAGCGACGTCGAGTCGGTCAAGCAGACCATCGCGGCCGTTGCCGGCAGCGACCGTACCCAGCCGGTGCTGTTGCGTGCCGATGCCCGCACGCCCTATCAGGCCGTGGTGACCGCGCAGGATGCGCTGGGTCAGCTCGGCTTCCGCCGTATTGCCATTGCAACAGCACCCGAGGTGCGTCCATGAGTTCCAAACACGCGCCGGTGTGGCCGATCTACAAACGTCTGCTGGGATACACCCGTGCCTACTGGGGCATGATGGTCGCCGCCGTCATCGCCATGGCGGTGGAGTCGGTAGCCGGCTACCACTTCACCAAGCTGATGGAGCCGCTGGTCAACCGTGGCTTCGTCAATCCCGAACCGAAAATGGCGGTGATCCTGCCGCTGACCATCCTTGGCCTGTTCCTGATGCGCAGCGCCGCCACCTGGGTGAGCGACTACGCGCTGGCCAAGACCGGTCGCAGCGTGGTGCGCGACCTGCGTGAACAGGTGCTGGCCAAGTACCTGCACCTGCCGTCCTCGCATTTCGATACCGAATCGACACCGGTGATGGTCAGCCGCCTCAACTTCGATACCGAGCAGGTTACCCAGGCCAGCGCCGATGCGCTCAAGACCGTGGTTGCCGACACCCTGACCATCATCGCCATGCTGGCGGTGATGCTGCAGATGAGCGTCAAGGTGACCGTGGCCATGCTGGTGGTGGTGCCGATGATCGGCGTGATCGTGTCTTACGTGGGCAAGCGCTACCGGCGCATCAGCCGCGGTATCCAGGACGGCATGGGCACGATGGCGCAGACCGCCGAGCAGTCACTGGCGGCCCAGCAGGAAGTGAAGGTGCACGGCACCCAGCAGCATGAGATGTCGCGCTACTCGCGCCTGGCCAACCGCATGCTGGCGCTGAACATGAAGGTGGAAATCACCCGTGCCGGTGCCTCCAGCGTGGTCCAGTTCCTGGCCGCGCTGGCGCTGGCGGTGATCGTCTGGGTGTCGACCCGCGAAGCACTGGCAGGGCGCCTCAATGCCGGCCAGTTCATGGGCCTGATGATCTCGATGACGGCGATCATCCCGTCACTGCGCCGCCTGACCAGCGTGCAGTCCTCGATCTCCCGCGGTGTGTCCGCCGCCGAGCGCCTGTTCGACATCCTCGACATGCCGGTCGAGCGCGACGAAGGCCGCAACACGGTGCAGCGCGTGCGTGGCGAACTGGCCTTCGAGCACGTCATGCTGCGTTACCGCGAAGACAGTGGCATCGCCCTGGACGACATCAGCTTCGTGGCCAAGCCGGGTACGGTCACCGCCATCGTTGGTCGATCCGGCAGCGGCAAGACCAGCCTGATCCGGCTGGTGCCGCGCTTCTACGAACCCAGCGGCGGGCGCATCACCCTCGACGGGGTGGCACTGGACGACTATCCGCTGGCCGACCTGCGTCGCCAGGTGGCGATGGTCGGGCAGAAGGTCATGTTGTTCGACGACACCATCGGCGCCAACATCGCCTATGGCATGGACGCGACGGATGAACAGATCCGAGCGGCAGCTGAAGCCGCGAATGCCTGGGAGTTCATCGCACGCATGCCGCAGCAGCTGCAGACCCCGGTGGGCGAGAACGGCGCGCTGCTGTCCGGTGGCCAGCGCCAGCGCCTGGCGATCGCCCGTGCGATCCTGCGCGACGCGCCGATCCTGATCCTCGATGAAGCCACCGCAGCGCTGGACAACGAATCGGAGCGCCTGGTGCAGGACGCGCTGCAACGATTGATGCCCGAGCGCACCACGCTGGTCATCGCGCATCGCCTGTCGACCATCGAGCATGCAGACCAGGTGCTGGTGATGGACCACGGTCGCATCGTCGAGCGCGGTACCCACAAGGAGCTGCTCACCATGGGTGGCCTGTACCAGCATCTGCACAGCATGCAGTTCCGCGAAAGGCAGGACTGATGGCCGGCAAGGGTACCCAGACCCCGCCGTACTGGTACGACGGCACCCCGGTTCCGTGGGCGATGCGCCTGCTGGCGCCGCTGTATGCCGGCGTCACCGCGCTGCGCCGGCGCGCCTATCGGCGTGGCTGGCGCAAGCGCTACACGCTGCCGGTGCCGGTCATCGTGGTTGGCAACATCACCGCCGGTGGAACTGGCAAGACGCCGCTGACCATCGCGCTGGTGGAGCGCCTGCGTGCCGCCGGTTGGAAGCCGGGCGTGGCCAGTCGTGGCTACGGCCGCGAAGATGCCGACAAGCCGCTGTGGGTCAAGGCCGATACGCCGACCGCCAAGGGCGGTGACGAGCCGGTGCTGATTGCCTGGAAGACCGGCGTGCCGGTGCGCGTGGACAGTGATCGTGTTGCAGCCGGCAAGGCGCTGATCGAGGCCGGCTGCGATGTGATCGTCTGCGACGACGGCCTGCAGCACTACCGGCTGGCACGCGACATCGAGATCGAGGTGGTCGATGCGCAGCGCCGCTACGGCAATGGCCGGATGATCCCGGCCGGGCCGCTGCGCGAACCGGTCAGCCGTGCCAGCGAATGCGACTTCCGTGTAGTGAATCTGGGTCAGGCCGACGAAGAGACCGCGACGCAGGCCTGTGGCTTCGGCCAGTGGCCGATGGCCCTGCACATCGACAGCGCACAACCGCTGGCCGGTGGCCGTGCCCGTCCGCTGTCGTATTTCAAGGGTCAGCGCGTGCACGCCGTGGCCGGCATCGCCCACCCGCAGCGCTTCTTCGACATGCTGCGCGCGCGTGGCATCGGCGTCGTGCCGCACGCCTTCGCTGACCATCAGGCCTATCAGCCGCAGGACCTGTCCTTTGGCAGCCAGCTGCCGGTGCTGATGACTGAAAAGGACGCGGTGAAATGCCGCGCGTTCGGCAATGACTGGCACTACGCGGTCCCGCTGCGCGCCGAGCTGCCTGCCGCATTCTGGGTGGCGCTGACCGACCGCCTGGACAAGCTGCGACCGAACTGAGTGGCGCGGCGGCGCTTGCATTCATGCGCCGCCGGCCGCATTCCCGTTGTAACGAGCCTGCCGAGTACCGCCCCATGACCGAATTCGTCGTCGCCATCCCGGCCCGCTATGCCGCCTCGCGGCTGCCGGGCAAGCCGCTGCGCCCACTGGGCGGTGAGCCGCTGGTGCTGCACGTGGCGCGTCGCGCGCTGCAGGCCGGTGCCGGCGAGGTCTGGGTCGCTACCGACGATCAACGCATTGCCGACGCACTGTCCGGCCTGGCCGAAGTGAAGGTGGCGATGACCGCCACCTCGCATGCCTCCGGTACCGACCGCCTGGCCGAGTGCGCGCGCATCGCCGGCTGGGCCGATGACACCGTCGTGGTCAACCTGCAGGGCGACGAGCCGTTCGCGCCGGCGGCGGGTATCCGCGCGGTGGCCCAGGCACTGGTTGAAGGCAATGCGCCGATGTCGACCCTCGCCACGACCGTCGAAGACGCGCATACCCTGTTCGACCCGAACGTGGTGAAGCTGGTGCGCAACGTGCGCAACGAGGCGATGTACTTCAGCCGCGCCCCGATCGCCTGGCACCGCGATGGCTTTGCACGCAGCCGTGACACGCTGCCGGCCGGTCACAACTGGCTGCGCCACATCGGCATCTACGGCTATCGCGCCGGTTTCCTGCAGCAGTTCGCGGCGATGCCGCCGGGCCAGCTGGAGCAGATCGAATCGCTGGAACAGCTGCGCGTCCTGGAAGCGGGTTTCCCGATCAGCGTGGCGATCTCGCCCGAACCGTTCCCGCCGGGCATCGACACGCCCGAGGACCTGGAACGCGCCGAAGCATTGCTGCAGACGCTGG
This sequence comes from Stenotrophomonas maltophilia group sp. Smal13, assembly GCF_030236855.1. Classification (NCBI taxonomy): domain Bacteria; kingdom Pseudomonadati; phylum Pseudomonadota; class Gammaproteobacteria; order Lysobacterales; family Lysobacteraceae; genus Stenotrophomonas; species Stenotrophomonas maltophilia group sp. Smal13. Next base: position 32,015 of record NZ_JASJSQ010000040.1, on the reverse strand, counting down.
CTGCCCGATGAAGCTGCTGGTCGTCTGCCTCGGCAACATCTGCCGTTCGCCGATGGCCGAAGGTGCGCTGCGTGCCCGCTTGGACGCTTCGCCGCTGGCTGGTCGGGTGCAGGTGGATTCGGCCGGCACCGGCGACTGGCATGTGGGCGAGCCACCGGACCGCCGTGCGATCGCCTGCGCGGCCGGGCATGGCGTGGACATCGGCGGCCTGCGCGCGCGCCAGCTGCAGGTCGCGGATTTCGACCGCTTCGACTGGATCCTGTGCGCCGATGAGGCCAACCTGCGCGATGCGGGTCGCCTGGCCACACCCGCCCAGCGCGAACGCCTGGCGCTGTACCTGCCGTGGTCCGGCGGGCGGGGCAGGGGTGCGATCCCGGACCCGTACACCGGCGGCAGTGAGCATTTCGAACAGGTCTGGACATTGGTCGACGATGCTGCAAAACGTGCCGTGGCACGACTGTTGCATGACGCCGACTCCGGCATAATCGGGCCATGAACGTCCAGCCCGTCCCGGACCTGCCCGAGTTCGCCACCTGGCTCAACGCCACCCCCTGCACCCTGACCGAACTGCGCGGTCGGCCGGTGGCGCTGTTGTTTGTCAACGCCGCCTCCGCCTGGAGCGCGCAACGCCTGGCCGAGTTCGGCCAATGGCTGTCGCGCCACCCCGGCAAGCTGCAGCCGCTGGTGCTGCAGGTGCCGCGCTTCGATTTCGAACGCGAGGCCGGCGCCGCATTGAAGCTGCTGCGTCGCCAGGGCCTGACGATGCCGGTGCTGCTTGATGCCGACTGGGATGGCTGGCGCCGCTTCGGCATCACCGCCTGGCCGACCCTGGTGCTGCTGGATGCGCAGGGCCGCGAACAGCAACGGCTGGTCGGGCAGGGCGCCCCCGGTGAGCTGGAGCGTGCCTTGAGCGCGCTGTGCGAAGGCGCACCGTCGGCGCCGCCGCGTGGCGGCAGCGAACTGCACCCGGAACCCCGCCAGGCGCTGCGCTTCCCGCTGGGCCTGGCAGTCAGTACCGAACGCCTGTACATCGCCGACAGCGGCCATCACCGCATCCTCGAATGCAGCCATGGTGGCCGCATCCTTCGCCAGTTCGGGCTGGGCACCGCCGATTTCATGGACGGCAACCTCGCCGAAGCCGCGTTCCACCGCCCGCAGGCGCTGGTGCTGGAGCGCGATTCGCTGTACGTCGCCGACACCGGCAACCACGCGGTGCGTCGTATCAACCTGCTGACCGGGATCGTCGATACCCTGTGCGGCAACGGTCGTCCCGGTGCACCGATGGAAGGGCCGGTCGCGCAGGCGCGGCAGGTTGCGCTGGACCATCCGGTCGGCCTGGCCATCGCCGACAATCAGCTGCACATCGCCATGGCCGGCGACAACCGCATCTGGAGCTACCACCTGGGCCAGCGCAGCCTGCAATGGCGCGCGGGCAGTGGTTCCATCGACGAGCGTGATGGCAGCGGGCATCTGGCCGCCTTCGCCCAACCCACCGCGTTGGCCGTGGTGCAGCAGGTGCTGTACGTGGCTGATGCGTTGGGATCTTCAGTGCGTGCACTGCAGCTGCGCGGCGACCTGGTGCAGACCCTGGTCGGGCAGGGGCCGTGGCGCTTCGGCAGCGAAGACGGTCCGCGTTCGGACGCCAGCCTGCAGTTCCCACAGGCGATCGCGCTCAGCCCGGATGCGCCGCTGTTGTGGATTGCCGATACTGGCAACGGCCGCCTGCGCACGCTGCGCCTGGGCGGTGGCGAACTGACCACCCAGCCGTTGCCACGACGCCTGCATGGCCCGGCGGGGTTGGCGGTAGGCGCCGGTGCGGTGTGGATCGCCGAGACCGACGCCCATGCCGTGCTGCGATTCGACCCAGACAGCGGCGTGCTCAGCGAAGTCCCGATCAGCGAATGACAGACGTTTCCGCCCCGGCCTTCGACGGCAAGGCCTTCGCGGCCCAGCTCAGTACCGCCCCTGGCGTGTACCGCATGTACGCCGCCGACGACACGTTGCTGTACGTGGGCAAGGCGCGCGCGCTGCGCAACCGTGTCGGCAGCTATTTCAACGGCAGCCCGAAGAACGCGCGGATCATGTCGATGATCTCGCAGATCACGCGCATGGACGTGACCGTGACGCGCTCGGAAGCCGAGGCGTTGCTGCTGGAAAACCAGCTGATCAAATCACTGTCGCCGCGTTACAACGTCTCGTTGCGCGACGACAAGACCTATCCGCACGTGCTGCTGACCCGAGAGGACTGGCCGCGCATCGCGCTGCATCGCGGTCCGCGCGCCATTCCCGGCCGCTACTTCGGGCCGTATCCAGGCGTCACCGCAGTGCGCGAAACGCTGAACCTGATGCACAAGCTGTTCAAGCTGCGCAGCTGCGAGGACAGCGTGTTCCGCAACCGCTCGCGGCCGTGCCTGCAGTACCAGATCGGTCGCTGCAGCGCGCCCTGCGTGGAGCTGGTGCCGGCGCCGGACTACGCCGAATCGGTGCGCCGCGCCGCACTGTTCCTGGAAGGCAAGAGCGACGAGCTGACTCGCGAACTGGGCGAGCAGATGCAGGCCGCCAGCGAGGCACTGGAGTTCGAGCAGGCCGCGCGCCTGCGCGACCTGATCTCCTCGCTGCGCAGCATGCAGACCCGCCAGTACGTGGATGGCCGTGCCGCCGATCTGGATGTGCTGGCGGTGGCCATGCAGGGTTCGCAGGCCTGCGTGCTGCTGCTGGCTTTCCGCGATGGCCGCAACCTCGGTACCCGCCCGTTCTTCCCACGCACCAACGGTGAAGAAAGCCCGGAGGAAGTGCTGGCCGCGTTCGTCTCGCAGTACTACATCGAATTCGAGCCGCCGCGCGAGATCCTGCTGGACCGCGAGATTCCCGATGCCGACCTGCTGGTCGCCGCGCTGTCAGCCTCGGCCGAGCGCAAGGTGCAGCTGAAGTGGAACGTGCGTGGCGAACGCGCCGGCTATGTGGAACTGGCCAGCCGCAACGCGCAGCTGACCCTGGCGACCGAACTCAACAGCCGCAACGCGCAGCACGCGCGCAGCGATGCACTGCGCGACATGCTGGGCCTGGCCGAGCCGGTCAAGCGTGTTGAATGTTTCGATATCAGCCACACCATGGGTGAGGCCACCGTGGCCTCATGCGTGGTGTTCGACGCCGCCGGTCCGGTGCGCGCACAGTACCGCCGCTTCAACATCAGCGGCATCGAGCCGGGCGACGACTACGCCGCCATGCGCCAGGCCATCGACCGCCGTTTCCGCCGTGCGGTGGAAGAGCAGGGCGTGCTGCCGGACGTGCTGCTGATCGACGGCGGCGCCGGCCAGTTGGCCCAGGCCCAGGCCGCGCTGGCCGACCTGGGCGTGGAAGGCGTGTTGCTGGTGGGCGTGGCCAAGGGCGTGGAACGCCGCGCCGGCCACGAAGCGCTGGTGATGCCCGATGGCCGCGAGCTGCGCCCGGGCGCGGCCAATCCGGCGCTGCAGTTCATCCAGCAGGTGCGCGATGAGGCGCACCGCTTCGCCATCACCGGCCACCGCGGCCGCCGCCAGAAGGCGCGGATGACCAGCAAGCTGGAGGACATCCCTGGTATCGGGCCGCGCCGCCGCGCCAGCCTGCTCAAGCATTTCGGCGGCCTGGTGGGCCTGAAAGCCGCTGGCGAAGCGGAAATCGCCAAGGTGGAAGGCATCAATGACGCCCTCGCGGCACGTATCTACGCTAACCTGCACGGGTTGGCCACGCCTGATGCGGCCGAGTAGAGAGAGAAGCACGCAAGCATGAAGTTGACCCTGCCCACCTGGCTGACGTTGTTGCGGATCGTGATGATCCCGGTGCTGGTGCTGGTGTTCTACCTGCCCTACACCTGGACCAACTTCGCTTCGGCGGCGATCTTCGGCCTGGCCGCGATCACCGACTGGCTCGATGGCTGGATCGCACGCCGCTACCAGCTGGAATCGGCCTTCGGCGCCTTCCTCGACCCGGTCGCGGACAAGCTGATGGTGGCGGTGGCGCTGTTCCTGATCGTGCAGGGTCACCCGACGCCGTGGATGGCGTTCTGGGCGGCAGTCATCGTCGGCCGTGAAATTGCGGTATCGGCGCTGCGCGAATGGATGGCCGAGCTGGGCCAGCGCGCCAAGGTGCGCGTGGCGATGATCGGCAAGGTCAAGACCACCGCGCAGATGGTCGCGCTGCTCTGCCTGCTGTATTCGGTGGCACCGAACGTGCCGGTGGAAGACATCTGGATGGGCTGGCCGGTGTTCCACATCGGCGACTGGACCCTGGCGATCGCCGCGGTGCTGACCCTGTGGTCGGGCCTGCAGTACCTGCACGCCGCCTGGCCGAGCCTGCGCGATGACGAGCGCGCTGCGCGCGAGCGTGCGCGTCAGAAGAAGCTGGGCAACTGAGCCCCGGGGTCGGATCCCTTTCCGCAGGAAAGGGCTCTGACCCCATCGATGCGCCTATCCACGCATGGCGTGGATCTACTGGGGTATGCCGTCTTCGACATGTACATGCTCCATTGATGCACATGTGAACCCTCCGATGAAGAGGGCTTCGCGTTGCTCTGGGCACTTGGGCGTGAAGGTGCCCAAGCGTAGCGCCCAGTCGTACGCGCCTTCGTTCAATGGATAGCAAGTCAGTACGCCTGTCAGGGAGTGCTTGGCCGCCCATGTCAGTCCCGACTCCCGGCTGACGAAGACACCTCCGGCGAAGCGCGCGCCTGAGCCGTGGAAGACCCAGATGCCAGGGATTTCGGTGTTGATGTTCATCTCCTTGGTAGATCCACGCCATGCGCGGAATCAACATTTCGGTGACTTCGTGAGGTCCCGGAAAAAGCACTTGACGCCATTTCCAGAACAGGTAGAATTTCGCCTCCCAAGCGGGAATAGCTCAGTTGGTAGAGCGCAACCTTGCCAAGGTTGAGGTCGCGAGTTCGAGTCTCGTTTCCCGCTCCAGATTCAAGAGAAACGCTCCCGCAAGGGGGCGTTTTTCGTTATGGGCCATCAAAGTGCCCTGAGGTGATTTCGACCTGGGTCTGAGAGTTGCTCGATGTGGTGGGCCCCAACATCCGGCCTGTCAGGCCGGTCGATCATCATCGCGCACGAGACTTGGCCCTTGGTTCGCGAGGCTTGGTGTCCTCCAGAAAAATTTTCATCCATGCATCCATGACTCTGAAGACGTCGATGTCGAATTCTGGAGTTGCAGGATTCTCGTGCCACCAGATCAGGCCATCTGAATCGCCATGGCTGTCGGCGTTCACTGCGACATAGTCTCCGCCACCATTCGAAAGTACGGTGATCCAACTTGCCGCAAAAGAGTCGTCTGCCTCATCGATCAGTTCGGAGACCCGTGACTGGTCACCAAGGCGTTGCGGGCCCATAGAGCGCGCAGGAAAGAAGGTATATCCGTCGTGCACTTCGCGATAGAAGTCCTGCAGTCTTCTGGGCAGATGCTTGAACTCGAAGGTCTCTTTGGCTTCACCTTCGACGGGCTTTCCCCCTACGTAGTAGTAGAGACCATCTCCGTCGTGAAAGATGTACGCCAATTCAACTTCACCACCTAGTAGCAGTACTGTGCCCAGCAGGCAGTCGTTGAACAGTGCAATTGTCGATGGGAATTCATTGGAGAATGAGCTCCAGCCAGCAGGAAAGACCGGGGCGACGTCGGGCCTGAGTCCGAAGTTCTCCCAGCTTCTGGGCAATGCGACATCTTGAGGTACATCATCGAGTGAAAGACATACCTTGTGATGGGGGAATGTATTGCCAAGGTCCTTGGCAATGTCATCAAGCGTAGTCATGTAATTCTTCCTGCTGCGACCCGAAATAATTTCCTGTAAACCAATCGTCCTGCTGATCGATAAATCCGGCTGTCTCGAAGTTTTGAATAAGCATCTGCTCGGCCTCTTGGCAGTGCGCTCATTCCGAATGGCTTGTCGTACGTTGCTATGCTGGGCGGAAAGGGGCCATACAAATAGTCCGAAAAGACGCAGCAAATGCCCATGTTCGAATCTAATGTGACCAGGACATTTCCGGGCGACGAGGAGGGGCCTGTCAGCCTTTGGAACAGTGCCAGTCCTCCGACGCAGATCGGTCGATGCCGGAGGGAATAGACCAGTTGGTAGAGCGCAACCTTGCAAGGTTGAGGTCGCGAGTTCGAGTCTCGTTTCCTGCTGCAGATTCAAGAAAAGCGCTCCCGAAAGGGGGCGTTTTTCGTTTGCGTCCAACGCGCTTCATCCCCACTTCACCGCCACCCCATCGCCTCAACACGCGCATTGGCGAAGCTGCATCTTCGTTCCAATCCGGTGGTGTCGCGATGCCTCATCAATCCTCGGCCTACGATCACGACGTGGTCATCGTCGGCGCCAGTTTCGCCGGTGCCGCCTGCGCGTTGGCCGCTGTCCAATATGGACTGCGCGTGTGCGTACTCGAACGCAAGGCCGACCCCGGCGAGCGCCTCCACACCACCGGCATCGTGGTGAAGGAAGCGATGGAGCAGACCTGGCTGGGGCGCACGCCCGAACACCTGGTGCAACGCGTTGCCAATGTGCGTCTGTATGCGCCGAACCTGAGGAGCGTGCTGCTGGCAGCACCGGGCTATTACTTCCTCACCACCGATACGCCGAACCTGATGCGCTGGCTGGCCAGCGAGCTGCGCGCGAATGGTGTCGACCTTCGCCTGCAGCAGTCCTTCACCGACGCCCATCGCAGTGGTGACGGCTGGCTGGTGGAAGGGGGAGGGCGGTGCGCCTACCTGGTCGGCGCCGATGGCGCGCGCTCACGCGTTGCCCAGCGCACCGGCCTCGGCCAGGTGCGTGACAACCTCTACGGCGTGGAACGTGAGTTCGCCGGTCTGCAGTTGCCGCAGGGTGACGCACTCCATTGCTTCGTCAGCAAGCGCTTTGCACCGGGCTACATCGGCTGGGTCGCGCAGAATCCAACCGGCCTGCAGGTGGGATTGGCGCTTCGCCATGACCCGAATCAGGTACGCCCGCCTGATATTGATGGCTTCCTTGAGCACGTACGCGATGTGGTCGGCATTCCGCCTTCGGCGCGTCCCTCGGCTACCCGTGCCGGCCTGGTGCCTTGCGGCCGGCCGGATGGGCCGTTCACCGGCCAACGCGTGATCCTGACCGGCGACGCGGCGGGCATCGTCTCGCCATTGTCCGCCGGGGGCATCCACTCCTCGTGGCGGCATGGCTGGGCGGTCGGCGAGGCGATTGCCCGCCATCTGCGTGGGCAAGGGCCGGAAGCGGAACGGGTGGCGCGGCAGGTGGCGCCGGCATTCCATGGCAAGCGCCTGCTGCGCTGGGCGATGGATCATCTGCAGGCCGACTGGCCGCTCAACGCACTGCTGCACACGGCGACCACGCGGCGCATCGCCGAGCAGGTCTACTTCCATCGCCGTGGCCTGCGAATCTGAGGTATCGGTCCTGGGGGCCTGAACGCCGCCCCACAATGCACGCGAAAATTCCTGTTGACGCCGTGCAGCAATATCGACACAATAGCGCTCCTTCGACGCAGGTCGAACGGAATCTGCGGGAATAGCTCAGTTGGTAGAGCGCAACCTTGCCAAGGTTGAGGTCGCGAGTTCGAGTCTCGTTTCCCGCTCCAGATTCAAGAAGAACGCTCCCGCAAGGGGGCGTTTTTCGTTTGTCACACCGGTTGCACCACCGCCGCGCTAGCGTGCCTTGCCGGGCAGGGCGCTGCACCAGGTCCGGGCATCCTGCCGGTGGAAACCGGGGCAGCGGTTGTCCTGCGGGATGTAGACGTAGGGAGCGTCATCTTCGTAGGTGAAGTGGTAGTAGTAGGTCCGGTCCTTCCCGTACAACCAGTAGTTCGACGAGCCCTGGTTGATGGCATACGGCTCGAACGTGAAGATCGAGGATTCGGCGGGAATGAAGTTGCTGCGCTCCATCAGTAGCAGCGTGGCGTTCGAGACCAGTGGGGTGGTCAGGACGAGCACGATCACACCGACAGTCGCTGTCGTGATCGAGCCAATCAGCAGCCAGCGGCGAGGGCGTTTCACGGTCGGGCAGCATCGAAGCAAGACAATGCCGCAATGTGCAATACGCTGTGAAAGTCGTCCAGTGTTCCGTGCCGGGAACGCATTGAAAGCGTAGTGAAAGACTGGGTCGGCGTTGCCTGAACCGCACGCGTGCTGTGACCTTTTTCGGACGATTTCTCCATGTTCGCTCCACAATCGCACGGTAGCCTTCATGCTCCTTCTACACGTTGGCGGGCTGGTGGTCAGGCGTATCACTTCAGTGGCAGTGCCCAAGGCCGGGCACGGACTCTCCCTGCATGCAGTGCTGCGCCCTGGTGCGTTGTTGGCAAGCCTGGCCCTGGCCGGTTGCATGTCGGTGCCTGTTCCGGACCTGCCTGACCGCACGCCCAGCACCTGGACCCAGGTGCCGCAGGGCCAGGGCGTGGCAGTGGATGCCAGACAGTGGTGGAAAGTGCTGTCCGACCCGGCACTGGATGGCCTGGTCGACCAGGCCATCGCCGGCAATCTGGACCTGCAGCAGGCTACGCTGCGCCTGCAGGCCGTTCGGATCGTCGCCGGCACTTCCGACTCGCGTTTCCTGCCGGAAATCTCGGCCAGCGCCAAGCAGGTGCAGGACGCCGCCGCCGTCGATACCTACTTCCATGCCGGCATCGAAGCGATCTGGGACCTGGGCCTGTTCGGTGCCGCCGAGAGCGCGCAGCTGAGCGCGCAGGCTTCGGCCGGCAATGCCGAGGCGCTGCGCGATGCCGCACAGGTCGCGGTGATTGCCGACGTGGTGCGCAGCTATCTGGACCTGACCGTGGCACAGGCCCAGCAGGACCTGCTGGCCCGGCAGCAGACCGTGGATGACCGCGGCGAGCACCTGGCCCTGGTCCGCCAGCGCCTGCGCCTGGATGAGCCTGGCGAACTGGATCGCCTGCGTGCACGCCAGGCCGCGACCCGCGCCGCCATCGCACAGGCCCGGGAAAACGCTGACAACGCGGCTCGCGCGCTGGCATTGCTGCTGGGCCGCGATGGCCCGGATCCAGTCTGGCGCGCCTATCGCACGCCGCCAAAGCTGGGTACGTTCTCGCTGCAGCAGGTGCCGGCGGATCTGCTGCGTCATCGCCCGCAGATCCTGTTGGCCGAAACGGAGGTGATGCAGGCGGCGGCCAGCAAGGGCTCCGCACGTGCCGCGATGTATCCGCGGGTCAGCCTCGGCGGCTCGATCCTGTACGCGTACAACCTCACCCAGAACGCCCGCTCCAACTCCGACTCCAGTCCCTCGATCGGCCCGTACATCGATATCCCGCTGTGGGATTGGGGCCAGCGTCGTGCGCGCTTCAATGCCGATGAAAAGCAGCTGGATGCCGCGCTGCTCGGCTACCGCAAGGCGGTACTGGAAGGCGTGAGCGAAGTGGAGGGCGCGCTGGGCAGCCTGGCGCGCCAGGACAGCAGCATCCAGTCGCTGCGTGCGGCCAATGATGCCGCCGGCCAGCAGGTCAAGCGCCAGGCACGGCAGGTGCAGCTGGGCCTGTCCAGCGAGTTCGATGGACTGGATACGCAGCGTGCCGCGCTCGCCTCGCAGGCTGATCTGATCGGTGCGCAGGGCGCACGCGTGCTCGCGTTTGCTTCGCTGTACCGCGCGCTTGGCGGTGCACCGCTGCCGGCTGAGGGTGAGGGCGAACAGCAATGATCGCGCTGGCCCGCAAGACTCTGGCCTATGAGTGGCGCCGGTTCCTGCCGGTGGTACTGGCGATGTGTTTCGCTGGCGTGCTGCTGATCGTGCAGGCGGCGCTGGTGCTGGGTATCTTCGGTACCGCCGCGATCTACGTGAAGGCGTCATCCGCCGATATCTGGGCCGGCTTTCCCGGCACCCAGAGCGTGAACTACGGCCATGCAATCAGCGCGGATGTGGAAAGCCACCTGCGCATGGACCCCGAGGTCACCCGCGTCGAACCCTACGAATGGGTCGATGGCGAATGGCGTTCCAGCGCGCAGGGTACCGGTAACGTGTCTGTGTATCTGTCCGGCATCTCCACCCAGGACGACGCGATGATGTTCGCGCGCATCCTGCCCGCCGACCTGCGCGCGCAGTTGCGCGAGCCGGGTGCGGTGATCGTCGACAGCGCCGATCTGGATACGCTCGGCGTGGACCTGCAGAACAACCGTGCCTGGATCAATGGCAAGGCCGTGCGCGTGGTTGCCGCGCAACCGGGCCTGCGTGGCCTTGGTGGCGTCAACGTGCTGGCCTCGCTGGATACTGCGCGTGCCATCGCCGGTACCGACCCACACGAGGGCAGTACCTACTTCGTGGCTGGCCTGCGCTCGCCAGACCTGGCCGATCGCGTACGTGATCGCCTGGCCGCGTCAATGGGCCAGGCCACGCCGGTCGAGTTCTGGACCGCGCCGGAATTTGCCAGCCGCTCGCAGCAGTACTGGCTGTTCGACACCGGTGCCGGCATCGCGGTGTTGTTCATGGCCGTCATCGTCTGCTTCGTCGGCGCGGTGATCACCAACCAGTCGTTCGCGTCGGTGGTGGCTGGCTCAGTGCGCGAGTACGCCACGCTCAATGCACTCGGTGCAGGTCGCTATGCGCTGGCACGGGTGGTGTTCGAGCAGGCGTTGCTGATCGGCGGCGTGGGCATGTTGCTGGCGGCGGCCTTCAGCACCGTGGTGCTGCTGATCGCGCAGACCCAGCGCGTTCCGGTGCAGCTGACACCGATGGTGATCCTCGGCTGCGTGGCGCTGGTCGCGGTGATGGCCATGCTGTCGAGCATCATGGCGGTACGCAGTGTCGTTCGCTCCGATCCATCGTTGCTGCTGCGTTGAGGACCGACCGATGACTTCCATACGCGCCGTCGCCCCGACCCTGCAGGCCGACGCACTGGAAAAGGGTTTCATGTCCGGCGATGTGCAGGTTCAGGTGCTGCGCGGCCTGTCGCTGGACATCTACCCCGGTGAACTGACCCTGGTATCGGGCCCATCCGGTTGCGGCAAGAGCACGCTGCTGTCGTTGCTGTCTGGGTTGTCTGCGCCCGATGGCGGCCGCGTGCGCGCGCTCGGGCAGGACGTGGGCCACATGACGCGCAGTGAAGTGGAGCGCTTCCGCCTGCACCATGTCGGCTTCGTGTTCCAGGGCTTCAATCTGTTCCCCGCACTGACCGCACTGGAACAGGTGCAGCTGCCGCTGGGCTATCGCGGCATGAGCAATCGCGAAAGCGAACCGCTGGCCCGCAAGGCATTGGACGAGGTGGGCCTCAGCCACCGCAGCCACATGCGACCGGCGCAGCTGTCCGGTGGTGAGAAGCAGCGCGTGGCCGTTGCGCGCGCCTTCGCCAAGTCGCCGACGCTGATCTTCGCCGACGAACCCACCAGCGCGCTGGACGCCGAGAACGGCCAGCGCGTGATCGACATCCTGCATCGCTACGCACGTGCGCATGGCGCCACCGTGCTGTGCGTGAGCCACGATCCACGCCTGATCCGGCATGCGGATCGGGTGATCGCCATGGAAGACGGCATGGTCCGTGATGACCGCCGCCAGAACGAAACTGTAGAGTCCGCCCCATGACCAAGACGTTGCACCTGCTTCCCTTCAGCCTGGTACTGTCCGCGGCGCTGCTGCTCGGCGCCTGTTCCAAGGACGCGCCTGCCCAAGCACCTGCAGGTAAAGCCGGCACTGCCACCGCCGGCAAGGTCGCGGTGGCGCGCGGCATCATCGACGTCGAGGGTGGCCTGATCGCGCTGGCGCCGCCAGTGGATGGCTCGATCACCGCCGCGCCGGTGAAGGAGGGTGCCACGGTGAAGAGGGGACAGTTGCTGCTGTCGCTGGATGGCGCCCTGCTGCAGCAGGAAGTGGCGATGGCCACCGCCGATCTGGCCCTGACCAACGACCGCCTGAAGGGCAGCCAGGCGCAGTTGCGCGAACTGGAGCGCAACGCCACCCGTCTGTCCACCGGCGCCAGCGAAGGCGTGTCGTCCAACCAGCAGGCCGATGCGGCCAAGCAGCAGCTGGCCGGCGTACGTGCCGATGTCGATGTGGCCGGTGCGCAGGTCGACATGGCCCAGCACAAGCTGGAGCACGCCAGACTGAAACTGCAGCAGATGTCGCTGAGCGCGCCGGAAGCCGGCACCGTGGTCGGCCAGGTGCCGGGCCTCGGCGCCTTCGTGCAGGCTGGCAAGCCGGCGATCTCGCTGCTGCCGGCACGCCCGCTGCAGGTGCGTGCAGAACTGAGCGCCGCCTATGCCGATGCCGTGCAGGTGGGCATGAAGGCCACCGTCGTGCCGGACAGCGATGGCGCCGAGAACACCGGCTCACTGCCACCCGCGCGCGTGGTGCGCATCAGTCCGGTGTTCGCGCAGGCGCGCCTGCCTGAAGATGCCGGGCGGGGCGTGGCCAAGGTGGTGGAGTGCGTGCTGGAGTTCGACGGCGCGGCCAAGGCGCGCTTCGGCCAGCATGTGCGGGTGGAGTTCCGGAATTAGGGCGCGGGCCTCAGTTCTCGAGCCAACGTCGCAGGCTAGGCCAAAGCGAGGCCGGCACAACCACGAGCAGTGCAAGCAGCAGGAGGGCGCTCATGCCGAGCAGCCAGAGCATATGCACGGCACGCACGGGTGATTGATGCATGGAAATCGCGCCCCAATAGGCCGTCCAGGCAAGCCACGGAAGGATGCCGAGCAGCATCCGCAGCCACAGGCGGCGGAACCGCCATGGCTGCACAGCCACGCACAGCACTGTCATTTCCACGAGGATGATCAGCGCGAACGTGATCACCGAGCCGATGGGGTAGGGCAGCGTCCCGGACTCGGTGTAAGGCCGCTGCCAATGATCCGGCTGGAATCCGGCATGGATGAGCGCAGCAACCAGCAGCAGCCAGATGAGTGATACGAACAGCCAGAAGGCAGAGACGGCACGGAATGCGATGGGCAGGGGCACTATGCAGGCGTTCGTCGCTGGCGGATCCTCAACCTTCCTGCATCGGCCTGCCGCAATCCATGCAAGAGATCCGAAAATGAAGCGGTGAAGCCCTCGGGTCCAGCGCCTTAAGGAACCGCAGTCGGGGTCTTCTTCCTGCCGGAAATGCGTCCCAGGACGCTGGCCAGCGACACCACGCACAGCGTCAGCAGCAGTCCCACGTCCAGCAGCAGCAACCACAGCAGGTGCATGCCGTGCACCGGTGGCTGGTGCATGGCCGACAGCATCCACGGTACTGACCACGCCAGCAGCAGAACGAAGGCAATCAACAGGCGCAGCCACAGTCGCTTCAGTTTCCATGGCCGCACGATCAAGGCGGCCACGACCAGTTCAACCGTGCCCAGCAACGCGAACACGATGACAGTGCTGGTCGGGTAGGGCAGCTCGGCGCCTTCCAGGCGGTGCAGCAACCAGTAGTCCGGGGTGAAGCCGGCATTGACCAGTGCGGCGATCAGCGCCAGCCAGGTCAGCGCGACCAGCAACCAGAACAGGCGGATGTAACGTCTAGGCATCGGCGGTGTCCACGGTAGCGGGCAGGCGGCTGCGTGATGCATAGCACACCGATGTGGCGATCGCGGCCAGCGCCAGCAGGCCAGGCCCGACAGTGAAGTACAGCAGGCGCAGCGGGTGGTTGTGCATCAGCGTCCAGGTCGCGAACGTCAGCGGAACCGCCAGCACCAACAGTTTGGCGAACAGCGGCCGCAGCACCGCGATCATTGGCTGGGCGCCAAGGAACATCCAGAACAGGTAGAACTGCGCGATGCCCAGGCTGATGTCGCGATGGGAGGTGAAGCCGAAATGGTCGCGATACCAGTTCATTCCCAGCGGAATCAGTGCCCAGTACAGCAGGGCCACCAGCAGATGCAGCAGCAGGGCGATCAACAGGGGCTTGCCGCGAAGGAACATGGGCGCACGGGGCTGGGCGGGGCAGCGTACCCCAGTGCGGACGCCCATGACCGCATCGTGTGAAGACTGTTGACGGCGTGAAGGAATTTGGACACAATAGCGCTCCTTCGACGCAGGTCGAACGGAATCTGCGGGAATAGCTCAGTTGGTAGAGCGCAACCTTGCCAAGGTTGAGGTCGCGAGTTCGAGTCTCGTTTCCCGCTCCAAGTTTTGATCTACAGACTTCCACTGACGTCTGTAAGTCATTGAAATTAGGGGCTTCGGCCCCTTTTTTCATTCCAGCCAAAGCCACGGAAATCCACCGACAGCCAGCGTTTTTGAGGCCAAAATTGAGGCCAGAGAATGCGGGTGGTGCCGGTTCCGGGTTGTTGCTGGGGTTGGATCGGGATGACCAGCAGCATTGAGCCTAAGTCTCACGACTTAGGAGTTTGATGATGGCACTCTCTGATCTGACCGTGCGGCAAGCCAAGGCCGCCAAGAAAACCTACAGCATCCCCGATACCGATGGCCTCGGCCTGGTGGTCGCCCCCACCGGCGGCAAATCGTGGCACCTGCGCTACTACTGGCTCGGCAAGCAAAAACGCATATCCCTGGGCAACTATCCCGAGATCGGCCTGCGCGAAGCCCGCACCTTGCGCGACGAAGCCAGGGCGCTCCTGGCCCAAGGCATCAACCCCCACACCGACCGCAAGCAGAAACGGCATGCGGTCAAGCTGGCCTCGGACTACACATTCAAGGCAGTCTTCGATGCTTGGGTCGAGCACCGCGCCAAGGAACTCAAGGAAGGCCGGAACAGCACACTGTCGCAGATCAAGCGGATCTTCGAGAAAGACGTGCTGCCCAGCCTCAAGCAGATGTCGATCTATGACATTCGCAGGCCGCAACTCCTGGGCGTCCTGGCGCGGATCGAGAAGCGCGAGGCCTTCACCACTGCCGAAAAGGTCCGGACCTGGCTGGGGCAGCTATTCCGCTATGCGCTCGTCATCGTCGAGGGCATGGAGGCCAATCCGGCCACGGACCTGGACGTAGTGGCCGAGCCCAAGCCCGCGGTGACCCATAACCCCTACCTGCACCTGCCCGAGCTTCCCGAGTTCCTCCAGAAGCTCAGGCTCTACAACCCGCGCGGCTGGCAAACCCAGCTCGGTATCCGCCTGCTGTTCTTGACCGGCGTGCGCACCGGCGAACTGCGGCTGGCGACCCCGGATCAGTTCGACCTCGACCGTGGGCTTTGGATCATCCCCCCGCAGATCGTCAAGCAGCTTCAGGACGAGATGCGCAAAGCGGGGAAGCGGCCGCAGGACGTACCGCCCTACATCGTGCCGCTGTCCCTTCAGGCCATCGAGATCGTGCGCTACCTCCTGGGGGTGATGCGGCCCGCCCAGCGCCACCTGCTGACGCACCGCAGCGAACTCAAGAAGCGCATCAGCGAGAACACGCTCAACGCCGCCTTGAAGCGGATGGGCTACGAGGACAAACTGACCGGCCACGGTATTCGTGGAACCATCTCGACGGCACTCAACGAGATCGGCTATCCCAAGATTTGGGTGGACGCGCAGCTTTCGCATTCCGACCCAAACAAGGTGAGTTCGGCCTACAACCACGCCAAGTACGTGGAACCGCGCCGCCGGATGATGCAGGACTGGGCCGACCGCCTCGACTTGCTCGAACAGGGCCAAGTCGAAGCGGCCAGCGCGCACCTCACTATCCACATCGAGGGCGTACCGGCCATGGCGGAGGAGGACAAGCCCGACGCCATCGTTGCAGCTTCCTCTGCGCCTCCCGTTCCGCCGGTGGTGGCCACCCCCATCGTCGTGACGCCGAACGAAGGGGGCATCACCTTCCAACGGTTGTCGCAGGTGCCGCCATCCCCGACTCATGCGCCAGAACCCGAGGTGTCGGCCATCCAGCGCGAGCGCGAGGAAATGCTGGCCATCTACGAATCGCCGAGCAGTCTGCCGGTGCCCCTGTTCGGCAAGTTGGCTGGAAAGTCCAAGGACCAGATCAACCGCGAGTTGAAGGCGGGCAAGCTGCTCTCCATCAGCCTGGGCAACCGGGGGCAGCGAGTTCCCGATTGGCAACTGGTGCCGCTCAAACACAAGCTGGCCCAGGTGCTCATGCGCCAGTACCCCCAGGCGGATTCATGGGAGCTTTACCGCATGCTGACCCAGCCACATCCCGACCTGGGTGACCGCGCGGCCATCGACATCGTGACGCCAAGCAATCTGGGCATGGTGGTACAGATCATCGCAGGCAGCGAGCCACATGCGAATGCTCCCGAGGTCGTACCGCCGCGGCCTATCTCCGAAGAGGTGCGCCAGAGTGTTCGCCGGCTGATGGAGAGCGCTGTCGCCTTGGACGGCGCATAGGGTTACAGCCCTCGCGGGGGCCTTACGGCCCCCGCGCTACATCTGCACCGCCTGCATGAGTTCGCTCAGCACGCTGTGCGGGAGCGAAGGACACGGCGCCGGTATGCGCCGTCGAGAAATCGAGCAGACGATCATGCATGTCCAGCAGATCGCCGGACGCCTGGCGTCTGCACATCAGGGAACGCTCAGCGCGGGCGCGCTATCGGGTATTCGATTGGACTGCACTATCCTTGGCTACCTGCATCGCTCTGCGCTCGAACCGCTCAGAAACCGCGTTAGTTCGTCCTTTGAGGCGCTGCAGATGAGTCACGACCTCGTAGGGCCCCTCGGCCAGCGGCCGGGCGGTGATCCCCCATGCATCAGCGCGCTCGATGCGCGATTGCGCGGTGATCCCGACACCATAGCCAGCGCCGACCCATAGCGCCAACATGTCGAACGAGGTCACATGCTGGACGCTCTGCCGGCTTAAAGACGGGAGGGATGACAGCCGCTGATCCAGTAGTGAGCAGCTTTCTGCCGGCCAGCGAAACACGGGGTAGTCCAAAAGTTCGGCGATCGTAAGCTTTGTCTGGGCGAGCAAGGGGGACCACAATGGCATGGCAACAGCGATGTTCTCGATCCACAAGGGTTGGCTTTTCAGAGACGGAGCGCTTACGGCCCGAAGCGACATTCCTGCGTCGTAACGACCTTCATCAATGCCCGTCACCAGGTCGTCACTTGATGTCTCAAAGAACGCGATAGTGATTTCCGGCTCTTCCGCGCGTTGCAGGGCGAGAAGCGAGGAGAAGCATGAGGATGGCACCCCAGGTGCTATCGCAAGCCTGAGATGGGGAAACTGGCTGGTGGCATCATGCATGCGAGCCCCCAAAAAGTGTTCTGGCCGAGTAGGTGAACTTGCATCGTGGTCAAGAGTGAAGTTTAACGCCGTTATCTTTAACGTGGTTAATTTTGGCAGATTGTTTGACGCTTCTGCTAATGCAGAAATCAACCATTCAGCCAGGCCGTCCTTCTGGCACAACAACGTATGAATCCGCAGCGGCGACAGCTTTCGGACAGGCCGTGCGCGCTGCGCGCGTCGCACAAGGAGTCGCGCAAGACGAGTTCGCATCTCGGGCAGGCATTTCGCGCTCGCACATGGGCAAGATCGAGCGTGGAGAGCACGTGCCCACGCTGCCCCTCATACTGAAAATTTCAGTAGCACTTGGGATAAGCGCGGCTGAATTGATGGCGGCCACCGAGCGCAATCTTCGTGCCGAAACCGATCTTTGAGGGTGTCTGCCAGCGGGGCCTTCAGCCGCTCGCAGAGTCACGTAGGCGAACGATGAACCGCTCCAGCGAAGCCGACAAATCACTGCTGTCGGCCCGCAGCAAGTAAGTCGTGATGACGGCTGAATCGATGGCCAGGGGACGGATCACCACGTCCGGGCGTTGGCAAACCGGAATCTTGCTCGCCGCGAGAAAGCCGATACCGTAACCAGCACCGACCAAGGTGAGCATCATGTCCAGCGAGGACACCTCCTCGACGACGTTCAACTTGTGCTCAAGCACCTGCAGCAGTCGTGTCAGTTCCCGGCAGTAGCCCTCGCACGCATGGGGATCGCACAAGACCAGTGGATGGATCCCGACTTCTTGGAGCGGGACCTTTTTGTGGGCGAGCAGTGCGTGCCGTGCCGGCACGGCAATGACCAATGGATCTCGCCAGATGGGCTCAGCCCGTATGTCGTCGCCGACGTCGGCCGTATGCGCGAATCCGATCATGAAATCCCCGGACCGCAGGCCGCGCAACTGCTCGGCCAGCGGAACCTCGGACAGCCGTATCTCGATCTCCGGCTCCTCCGCGCGGCACCGGGCCAGAAATGCCGACAGGCGAGCATCGATTGCCCCGTCGGAAATCGCGATGCGCAGACTGCCTCGCAAACCTGCTGCCACGGCCTGGGCGTTTTCGCGTGCCTGTTCGAGCACGGTGAACAATCTGCGGATATCTTGAAGAAAGACAACACCCGCCGACGTCAGCACGGTTCCACGGCGGTTCCGGTCGAACAGCACGACCCCTAGCTCGTCCTCCAGTTCTTTGATGGCACGGGACAAGGGGGGCTGTTCGATGTGCAGGCGCTCGGCGGCGCGCGTGAAATGCAACTCTTCAGCCAGGGCCATGAAATAGCGCAGATGTCGTAATTCCATGGTCTCAGCCCCCCCATGCCGAACCGGCAGTCGCGTGCTACGCCCGTATGTAGATCCATCCCGCTTGCTGCATGCGCGCCATCTCGATAACAGCAGGCCCGTCCAGTACTTCGAGCGGCTCTCTGTTGTCCCTGCCGATCCGCGAAAGTGTGTTCGGGCATACCCAGGTGAGCGCGTCGAGGTCGGAAGGTGCCGTGTCCAGGGCGGCGGCGACGGCTTGCGCGTTCGCAACGATGCGCACATCGGCATCGGGCGCCGCGCGCTTGAGATTGGTTGCATTGCTTCGCGCACGCTCAAAGGCTTCTGCCGTCGGTGCGTGGAGGATCACTTTCAATGTGGGGCGCTGGGTGTCTTGGGTCATGGTCGGTCGGTGGTGCAGTCAGAAGGGTTGTTCACGGGCGCATCTGCTGGGATGCGGATTTCAAGGCGCTTTGCAGCATCTCCTCGATGGAGGGGTGGTAGTACGGCATGGCCAGCAGATCGTTGACGGTCTGCTTCGCCTGGATCGCCCAAGCGATCAGGTGCGCCAGGTGCTCGCCTTGCGTCAGGAGCATGCTGGCACCGAGCAAGGCGCCTGAGCCGGGGTCGGCATAGATGTGCAGCAGGTTTTCCGGAGCACCAAGAATCTTGGAGCGCCCGTTGCCGCTGCCTTCCGCGGTGCCGACGACCGCGCCTTCCTGCACCGCCGCCTCGTAGGTCATGCCGACTGCGCACGCATCCGGGTCGGTGAACAGGATCGTGATCGGCACGCGCCGGGATGCGCCCGGCCAACTTTCGCCGCGCAAGCTCGCCAGTGCGGCTTGCGCTGCCATCTGACCCTCGTCCGCGGCCTCGTGCATCAGAGGGCGATCCGGCTGCACATCGCCTGCGAAGAAAATCGGCACCTGGGACGGCCCGCAGGCCTGCATGGTCGCGGGGTCGATGCTCGGTCGGCCAGCCTGATCCAAGGAGATGCCGGCCGCGGCGAGATCGAGCGCCTCGGTATTGGGTTGTCGTCCCGTCACGACGAGAAGCCGATCCACGAGCGCGTCGCGCTCGCCGGCGCGCATGCGCACCTGGTCGCCTTCAAGGCTGACTTCGACGGCGGCGCCCAACCACATCGGCAACTCGGTCTCGAACCTGGCGATCGCCCGCTCCAGGACATCGGGGTCCTGGATGCCGCCGATGGCGTCTTTCTGGTCTGCCGCGACCACCTGCACATCCAAGCGAGACAGGGCCAGGCCGAGTTCCAGCCCGATGGCGCCCAGTCCCAGGATTCCCATCCGTGCGGGCAGGACGCCCAGGTCGAACAGGGTATCGGTGGTCAGGATGCGGGAGGCAACGCCGTCGAGCGCTTTGGGGACCACCGGGCGAGAGCCCGTCGCCACGATGAAGGCGCTGGCCTCGATCCGTTGTTCACCTGCCTGCAAGATGCCCGGCGCGACGAAGCGCGCTTCGGCCATGATCAGGCTCTCGCCAGCCGCCTTGCGCGTGCGCTCCGCGGCGGCGCCGGCCAGCGCATCCCTGGTCTGGCGGGCGTGGGACCATAAGGCCTGCGGCCCTTGGGTCGATGGCGTGGCGCTCGCTGCCAGTGCCTTGGCGACCTTCCAGTGCATGCCGGCATGCAGGGCCGCCTTCGAGGGCATGCATCCGACGCGCGCGCAGGTCGTCCCCAATGGCCCCCGATCGATCAGAACCACCTGTTTGCCTGTCGCTTTCAGCGCATGGAATGCGGTGCTGCCAGCGGTTCCCGCGCCAATGATGGCGACATCTACTTTCCTTGTCTGCATTGAATTTTCCCGTCCACAATCAATTAATCGAACATCGGACCTCTAGCCAACATTGCGCATGAGCATGAGGGCCGCCACGGCCACGCAGGTGATCGAAAACACCCGCTGGAGCATCTTTGAGGGAATCCTGCGTGCCAGAACACGGCCGAGCGACATGCCCACGAGCGCCGTGAGAACGAATGTCCAGGCGGGCGCGGTGAGCGTCATGCCATGACTCCACGCGATGAACACGGTTACAGCGGACAGCAGCGCGATCACCATGAGCGAGGTCGCGACGATGCTGTGCATGCGCAGCTCGCTGAAATGCGCCAGAGCCGGGACGATGATGAATCCGCCGCCCACCCCCAACATGCCCGTGGCCAAACCGGAGACGATGCCGATGCTCCCCAGCGTGGTCGCTGTTCGCACGTTCCAGACGAAGCGGCCGGTGTCCTTGGAGATCTTGCAGACCCGGGCTGGCTCGTCAGCCAGATCGTCCTGCGTCTGGCTGCCGCGAGATGACATGAACATCCGGTAGGCCACCACGAGCATGATGGCGACGAAGATCAGGTTCAGCCATCGAGGCGAAAGCCAGTGGGCAAACTGCACGCCCAGCGGAGCCGTCACGGCGCCGGCAGCCGCCAACATCATCGCTGCCTTGTACCGAACTACCCCCTGGCGCAAGCCCTGCAAAGCGCCCAGGGTCGCCGCTGCTCCCACGGCGAGCAGCGCCACGGGCGCGGCCTGACGGATGTCCATGCCCAGGCCGAACACCAGCGCCGGCACCGCGAAGATGCCGCCGCCGGCGCCAGTCAATCCCAGCACGGCTCCGATGATGAGGCCCAGCACTCCACCCGTCAGCGAGAGCATAGTGAATGATCCTTTGTGCAATTTCCGTTGAGCAGCCTGAGATGCGGGCTGAGAGAAGCGGCCATCAGGTTCGGCGCCTGGGCGGCTGGTTCAGCGCGGCCCCAGCACTTCACCCAATTGCGCCCCTCGCGGCATGCCGTTGTACTTCTTGAGGATCCCATTGGGGCCGCGTACAACGATGCCGGGCGTCCCCCGGAAGCCGGTGCTCGCCATGAGTGCCAGGTTGTCATCGAGGATCTTGCGCACATCGGCAGGCACGCTCTTGGCTGGCGTAATCCCGCCCTGGCCAAACTGCCGCTCGTTCGTCAACAACGCCGCACTCCGGTCAGGCGCGCCAAGAATGGCCGCGGCTTTGGCCGGGCTGTCATCCTTGATGATGCCTACCAGAATGTGCCGCAACTGGACCTTGCCGGAATCCACCCAGGGGCGTGCAGCTTCCCAGAAGGCGTTGCAATAGGGGCAGTTGGCATCGCTGAAGGTGTAGATGACGCGCGGCGCATCTGCCTTGCCGTCCAGCACCCAGGTGGACGACTGCAGCTGCGACCATTCCTTGTCGCTGACCGGCTTGGCGGCCAGCTTTTCCAGGTCCGCTTCGTCCATTGGCTCGCCCTTGGCGTTCAGGCGAGTTCCCACGATGGCATTGCCATCGCTCGTGATGTACACGGCAATGGGCCGGTCACCCGCGACGGCAGCGAAGGCGCGCAGACCGCCGCCGACCTTGAATTCCTGCGTGACGGTCAGGCCCTGACCTTCCAGCGCCTTGAGGACGGCCGGCTTGTCAGCCGTCTCTGCCTTGCTGCAGCCGGTGACCACCATGAAGCTGGCGGCCAGCAGGAACGAAATGTGCGAGCGTTGTGCAAACATGGTTACTCCTTGTCTGTCTTGATCTGTTGGGCTGGCGCGAATCGGCGCGACACCGTGTGTTTGAGGCTGGCCATCGTGAGTTCGCCCAGATGGGTATCCACCAGGCGTCCTTGCTCATCGAAGAACAAGGTGGTGGGCAGGCCTCGCGATGCGACGGCCTGCATGGTCTGGGAAGCGGGGTCGAGCAGCACATCCTTGAGATGCAGGCGTTCGCTCTCAAGAAAGGCGCGGGCTTGCTGGGCGCTCTCTCCCTGGTTGACCATGACAAAAGCGATATCGGGATACTGCGCTTGTGCCTGCTCGAACACCGGCATCTCGCGACGGCATGGTGGACACCACGACGCCCAGAGGTTGAGCACGACGGGCCGCCCAGCATAGGAATTCAGGACGACTGGCTGTTCATCGAGCGTTGCGAGCGTCAACGCTGGCAACGGCGGTGCCGAGCGCTGCAGCAGAGCCAGTACGCCCCCGGTAGCAAACCAGGCTGCGAGTCCGACCGCAACTCCCGCCAATACAGGCCGGCGCAATGCCCGAACCGCACGGGTGCGCCACCAGATGAGCGCCAGCGCTGCCAGGACACCGACCCACCACGAAAAGCCTTGGTCGCCAATGGAAATCATGGACATCGGCGACTGCGCGTACTCTTCCCACCATTGCGCGATGTAGCCGAGGCGAGCCGCCACAAACCCCACAAAAGCGGCGTCCAGCAACATTCCGCCGGCCGCCTTGTACGGAGAGTCGGGCAACCGCTTGGCAACCATGCGCGCCACCGCCCAGGCCAGCAGGACGGCCAGGAAGACGGCAACGACTTGGACGGAGAACGGACCTACGCTGATCATCAGGAACCTGCCTTGTCCAAGCGCACCAGGAAGGCGCGGGCATCGATCTCACCGACGACGCGCAGGTCCCGGCGTTCCGTACCGTCCGGGCCAACCAGAATGAGCGTGGGCGGCCCCATGACACCCCAATGCTTGAGCAAGGCCTGATCGGTCGCATCATTGCGCGTCACATCTGGTCGCACGACCTGCATCCGGGCCAGGCGGGACGCGACGGCGGGGTCGCCGAATACGTTGCGTTCGATCACATGGCAACTGACGCACCAGTCGGCGTAGAAGTCGATCAGGGTCCATTGGCCGCGCGAAGCGGCCTGTGCCAAATGCGCATCCACGTCCTCGACCGATTTCGCCTGCAGGTAAGCGACGCCGCCCGCCGCCGGTGCTGGCGAAGTCGAACCACCGCGCAGGTGGGCCAGCGGCTGCAATGCCGATTCGCCGCCAGAGGCCGCGCCGACCAGCATCAGGATGGACCACAAGCCGGCGAAGACGGCGCCGGACCGCAGCGACCATGCCAGCCGATGCTTCGCTGCCACGGCCTGGCCCCACGCGATCAGGCCAATCGCCACCGACAAGACCCATGCGCCCCACAGAACCAGGCTGACCGTGCCGGGCAGGAAGCGCGTCAGCATCATCACGGCCATGCCCACCATGACGTAGCCGAATGCCACGCGCACGCGGTCCATCCACGCGCCAGGCCGTGGCAGGACCCGGGCACCGAACACGGCGATGGCCAGCAGGGGCAGTCCCATGCCCAAACCCAGCGCGAACAAGGCCATGCCACCGTAGACCGCGCTGCCGGTCTGCCCGATGTACAGCAATGCGCCTGCCAATGGAGCGGTCATGCAAGGCCCGACCAGAAGCGCCGAGAGGAAGCCCAGCGCCGCCGCGCCGGAGATGCTCCCGCCCGAGCGATCTCTACCGGCGGATTCGACCCGATTGATCAGCGCCGAGGGCATCTGCAGCTCGAACAGGCCGAACAGTGAACTCGCCAGGACCAGGAACAAGGCTGCAAACGCTCCGAGCAGCCAAGGCGATTGCAGTGTGGCTTGCAGGTTGGCCCCGGCCAAGCCAGCGGCCACGCCCACCGCGGCGTAGGTGCCCGCCATCGCCAGGACATAGGACAGAGAGAGGAAGAAAGCCCGCCGCGGCTTGGCCTGGCTGCCGACGACCATGGTGGAGACGATGGGGATCATCGGGAGCGAGCATGGTGTGAAAGCGAGCAGCAAGCCGAAGCCAAAAAACAGCAGTGTTCCCCACACGGGGCCCAATGCTGCTAGGCGCTGCGCTGCCGCTTGATCCTCTGCCACCTCGGTAGCTCCGCCCAAGCTGACTGTGTTGGTGGAGGTCAAAGCCGAACTCCGCTGTACGGAGTCATTGCCGGTCGGGGATGTGCCGGCCACCACTGCCGGCAATGCCACATTCATGGTCTGCGGCGGATAGCAGATACCTGCCTCCGCGCACCCTTGCCAATGCAGTGTCAGCGGGCCGGGGGCGGTGGCGGGAAAGCGCAGATTGAGGGCATCGCCCGTATAGATTTCCGTATCGCCAAAGAATTCGTCGTGTTTGGCTGTTCCTGCCGGAAGCGTCAGGCTGACTTCATGGCCCTGCGCATCGACCAACTTGATGGCATGGCGATAAACGTAGTAGCCATCGGCAACGTGTCCAGCGGCCGAGAACGAATCGCCCTGCTGCTGCACAGCGTCCAGCTTGAGAACTTCGGCAACGTCCAGAAATTGCCGCTCGCTGCGGCCCCAGGAGGGAAAAAGGCCGTCCGCCCACGCACTGCCGACCGCACAACCACACAGGAGAAAGATCGCTACGATGCGCCGATAAAAAGCCAAATCCGAGTCCTCCAAGCAAAGCTGCCTGGATCATGCGATGACCCGATTAAGCGAAACTAAAGGTCCCCCCAATGGCCCGTGGGGGACGGGGATGCCATCAAGGCTTTGCGCTTGGCTCTGGTGATCGACCATGGGCGAGTTCCGCCTGCTCCGTCCGGGCCCGTTCAATCCCGGCCGCGACGACTTTCGCCGCCTCGGAATCGGGGGGCATCATCCCGAGCAGCTTCTCCCAGTGCGCGATGGCCGTTTGATAGTCCCGGCGCTGCACCGCAGCAGCGCCGGCCAGAGTCAGAGGCAGGGCTGCATTGGGATCGAGCGACAAGGCGCGCTCAAGCAGACGAGTGGGCTCTCCCTCAAAACCGGAGCCACGGATTCTGGACAGCGACTCCGCGTACTCCGCCAACGCCTGTGGATCGTTCTGGACCAGCTCATTGGCGTGGGTGAAGGCATTGACGGCTTGCTCATGATCGCCGAAGTAACGGTAGGAACGCGCCAGCATGAGCCAGCCTCCAGGATCATCGGGGTGCTGGGCCAGCCGTGCCTGAAGAGAGGCCACCATTGCTTGCACATCGGTTTGCGTCGTCATGCTCGCGCTGCGAACCTGTGACGGGTCCGTGGCGGCCGGATTTCCCAGGTACGAATAGGTGAGCGCTGTCGCGATCGGCAGCAGAATGGCGACAGTGATCGCTGCCCGCTTGCTTCCAGCAGGCGGCCCCAATTTCAACGGAGGAGCAGCAGTTTCATTCAGCGCTCGCCGCTGAAGATCAGATCTTGCATCGGCCAATTCATTGGCCGACAACGTGCCATTGATGTGGTCTCTCTCCAACTCCGCCCATTGATCGCGCAGTACCGCGACGTTCACGCTTTCAGGGGCAACTTGGTCGCTCGCACCATGTCCCCCTCGCCAGAGAACGAAAGAAAGCCATATCGAGACGCCTCCCACGAGCACCGACGCCAGAGTCAGGAAAACGATGCTCATGTTTCGTCCAGTACATTGTGTGGCGGAGCCAGCAGCGCGTCCGCGTGTCTGCGCTCCTCTTCATTGAGTGCAGCATGCTTCGGCTTGCGGTTTCGGCTGCGCAGATTCATGACCAAGACCACAATGCCCAAGGCAAGCACCACGAACGGGCCAAACCAAAGCAACATCGTTGTCGGCTTCAAGGGCGGGCGATAGAGCACGAAATCGCCGTATCGCTCGACCATATAAGTCCGGATGTCGTCATCGCTCTTGCCGGCACGGATCTGCTCGCGGATCTGTTGGCGCAAGTCAGCGGCAAGATCGGCCTGCGAAGCTGCAATCGATTCATTCTGGCAAACCAGGCAACGTAACTCGGATGCAATGCCCAGCATTCGGTCCTCGGCCGCTTGGTCGCTGGCCCAGACCGGAGCCGTGAACAGAAAGAAAAACAATGCCACCCGCCAGAGAATCATTTCTCAAGCTCCCGCACCAGCGGCAGCAGCTCGCCGCGCATTTCCCCCGCGTCAATCGCCCCGGTGTGCTTGTAGCGAATGATGCCTGCCTTATCGATCACATAGGTTTCCGGCACGCCGTACACCCCGAAGTCGATGCCGACCGCCCCATGCGCATCGGAGACCGTCGTTTCAAAGGCATTGCCATTGCGCCGTAGCCAGGCGATGGCGTTCTGGGGCGTGTCCTTGTAGTTCATGCCGACCACCGAAACAGCATGCCTGCTGGCCAATTCGGTGATGACAGGATGCTCCTCAAGACAGGGCGCGCACCAGGAAGCCCACACGTTCAGTACCCAAACTTTCCCGATCATGCTCTCGGATGAGAAGGTCAGGTCCGGAGCTTGCAGTTGCGGAAGGCTGAAGCGCGGCGCGGGCTTGTTGATCAAGGGCGATGGCACCTCGCTGGGCTTGAGCGTCAGGCCCACTGCGAGGAACGACACCAAGACAAGGAATCCGAGCAGCGGCCATAGGAAACGGTTCATGATGCGGCCTCGGGCAATGGCGGAGCGACGTGTTGACGGCGAGGCTTCAGACGGTATCGACGATCGCTGATGGCCAAGCCACCGCCAAGCGCCATCAGGATGCAGCCGATCCAGATCCAGTCAACGAATGGCTTGTGGTAGACACGAACGCTCCAAACACCGTCGCCGAGCGGTTCGCCGAGCGCCGCGTAGACGTGGCGCAGTCCGTTTGCATCGATCGCCACCTCGGTCATCGGCATCTGCGAGGCCGGGTAATTGCGCTTTTCCGGATGCAGCCGACGCAAGACCTTGCCGTCGCGCGACAGTTCGATATCGCCTATCTGCGCCACGTAGTTGGGCCCCCGCGTGCTTCTGACGCCGATCAAAGTGAGGTCGTAGCCGCCGATGCTGACGGACTCGCCCTGGGCCAATCGAACGTCTCGCTCGGTCTCATACCCACTGACGATGGTCACGCCAGTCACGAATACCGCGATGCCCAGATGCGCCATATGCATCCCAAGCCAACTGCGTGGCTGGGCACGCAACCCGCCGCGGGTGGCGCGCATTCGGCCGAAGATGCCCGTCACCACCGACACCGCAATCCACGTGGCGAGCATCAAGCCCAACGCCGCAGAAGCTGACCAGTGCCCCAGCACGAACGGGGCGGTCAGGCCCACCAGGGGTGCAGCAATCATCGGCACGCGCAACTGCCTGAAGATGGCACCGAACTGGGCGGCCTTCCAATTGGCGGCGGGTCCTACCGCAATCAGAAGCAACGCGGGGATCATCAATGGCACGAACACCGCATTGAAGTATGGCGGCCCCACGGAGAGCTTGCCCAGGCCCAGCGCATCGACGAGCAGTGGGTACAGCGTACCGAGCGCGACAGCGCCGGCAGTGACGACCAACAGCACATTGTTGACCAGCAGCAAGGACTCCCTGGAGACCATGTCGAACCGTCCTCCCATGCCGACCTTAGGGGCTCGCCATGCGAACAAAGCGAGCGACGTGCCCACAATGACCGTCAGCAGAATCAGAATGAATAACCCGCGTCGCGGATCGGTGGCAAATGCATGCACAGAAGTCAGTACGCCCGAGCGCACCAGAAAGGCACCCAAAAGCGAGCAAGAAAATGCGCCGATCGAGAGCAGCACCGTCCAGTTCTTGAAACTGGCCCGCTTTTCCGTCACCGCCAAAGAGTGGATCAAGGCGGTGCCCACCAGCCAGGGGATGAACGACGAGTTCTCGACCGGGTCCCAAAACCACCAGCCCCCCCAGCCCAACTCGTAGAAGGCCCACCAACTCCCCAAGGCGATTCCGACCGTCAGATTTGCCCAGGCTGCGGTGGCCCAGGGACGAGACCAGCGTGCCCACGTCGAGTCCAGTTGTCCGGCAAGCAATGCAGCAATCGCGAATGCGAAGGCCACCGAAAATCCGACGTACCCCATGTAAAGCAGCGGTGGATGAAAGATCAAGCCGATATCCTGCAGGAGCGGATTCAGATCCCATCCATCTTGCGGTACCGGGAAAAGTCGCTCGAAGGGATTGGAGGTCAACAGGACGAACAGCAGGAAGCCGGCCGTCACCAGGCCGAGCACGCCCAGAACGCGCGCCACCATGGCATCCGGAAGCTGTTTCGACAACCGGCTGACCGCATAGGCCCAGCCGGTCTGCATCAGCAGCCAGAGCAGGAGCGAACCCTCATGTCCGCCCCAGACCGCGGCCATTCTGTAGCCCAGCGGGAGCTGAGAATTGGAGTTTTGAGCGACGTAGGCGACCGAGTAGTCCTTCGCGACAAAGGCCCAGGTGAGCGCGGCAAAACCGACCATCACCAACAGGAATTGAGCGCGTGCAGCGGGGCGGGCGAACGCGATCCAGGTGAGGTTGGCTCGCGCCGCGCCGGCCAGGGCAAGAACACCTTGAGCGAGTGCCACGAACAAGGCAGCGATGAGGGCGAGGTGGCCGATTTCTGGAATCATGGGTCAAGGCTTCCTTGAAGCCGGCTTCTTCTGGACTTCGTCCAGCGCATGCTGGGCCTCGGGCGGCATGTAGTTCTCGTCGTGCTTGGCCAGCACCTCCTCGGCGCGAAAGAGGCCGGCACTGTCCAGCCGTCCTTGAACAACCACCCCTTTTCCTTCACTGAACAGGTCAGGCAAGATGCCCGAATACGTGACCGGGATTGCTTTGACCGTATCGGTGATGACGAACTGCACGGCAAGCTCACCACGCTGGCGCTTCAGACTACCTCGTTCCACCATGCCGCCGACTCGAAAGGTGCGCTCCAGTGGTGCCTCCCCGGCACTGACCTGCGAGGGCGTGAAGAAGAACACAAGGTTGCTCTGAAAGGCATTGAGCACCAGCGCGGTGGCGATGCCGAGGGCGGATAGCCCGGCGACGATGAGTGCGATGCGTCTATTTCGTGGCTTCACGCCGCGCCTCCTTGCCCAGCAATTCCGACTGGATGCGCCATAGCGCTGCTCGGCGCCGGCGCCGGAGCATTCGGCATTCAGTCCAGAGCAACACCACCGTCGTCAGGACGGATCCCCAAACGTACACGCCATATCCGCCCATCGCCAGGAACTCACCCACACTGGCCCAGTTCATCGCTTCACCTCCTCGATGTCCTGCAGCCAGCCGGCGTGATGTTCGCGTTCCAGGATGATGCAGCGCACACGCGCCAGCGCCGCCGCAGCCGTGTAAGCCCAGGCCGCAAGAACCATGATCAGCATGCCCAACAACATGACCGTCGCCATGGAGGGCGAACGAGTCAGCGATACCGAGGCGCCCTGGTGCAAGGTGTTCCACCACTGCACGGAGAAATAGATCACAGGGATGTTCACCACGCCGACCAGTGCCAGCACGGCGCCTGCCCGGTCGGCACGGCGACGATCTTCGATCGCCGACTGGAGTGCGATGAAACCGATGTACAGAAACAGCAGGACTAGTTCAGAGGTCAGCCGCGCATCCCAGACCCACCAGGTTCCCCACATCGGCTTTCCCCACAAGGCGCCGGTCCACAGAGAAAGGAAGGTGAACAGTGCACCCGTGGGGGCCAGCGCCGAGGCCATCATTGCCGACAGGCGGCTGTTGAACACCAGGCCAATGCCGGCCCAGAACGCCATCGCCAGATAGATGACCATGGACATCCATGAAACCGGCACGTGCAGGAAGATGATGCGATACCCCTCTCCCTGCTGGGCGTCGGTGGGTGCCAAGAAGAACCCCACATAGACGCCCGCGAGCGACAGCGCCGCGGCGGTCACGCCGAGCCAAGGGACGAGCTTCCCCGCGAGTGGGTAGAACGCCTTGGGAGATGAAAACTTGAACCAGTTGACCATACGCTTCGCTCCTCAGTACTCCAGTGCGATGCGCAGCGATGCACTCGCTGCGAATGGCGTGAAGAACGCCGCCAAGACGAACACGGCGGCGAGCAAAGAGAGGTTGGCCGACGCTCCCTGACCGATGATCGACGCATCGACCGCGCCGGCACCGAAGATCAGCACCGGGATGTAGAGCGGCAGCACCAGCACAGCAACGAGGACACCCCCTGCGCGTACGCCCAGCGTCAGCCCCGCGCCGACGGCGCCGATGAGGCTGAGCACCGGCGTACCGATAACGAGCGATGCGGTCAAAATCCAGAGGGACAAGGCAGGCAGGTCGAACTGCAATGCCAGCGCGGGCGCAAGCAAGGCCAAGGGCAAACCGGACAACAGCCAATGCGCCGCGATCTTGCCGACGACCAACATGGCCAACGGCGCTGGCGACAGCATCATCTGCTCCAGCGTGCCATCGGCGTGATCCTGCTCGAACAGGCGATTGAGCGAAAGCATGCTGGCCAGCAACGCCGATACCCACAGGACGCCCGGAGCGATCCGTCGGAGCATTTCGCGCTCGGGGCCGATACCCAATGGAAACAGACTGACGACCACGACAAAGAAGCAAAGAGGTATCAGCGCGTCTGACCTTCGGAGCAAGGCGAGCTTCAAGTCCCGGCGCATCACGACAAATACCGGATTGGCAACGAGGGGCCGGCTCATGCCCCCATCCGGACGGTCTGAGAAGTTTTCAAGGCCAGCTCCTGGTGACTCGTCAGAACGACCATGCCGCCGCGTGACTGGTGCCGATGGATCAGTTCACCAAGCCATCGCGCACCGAATTGGTCCAGCGCTGTGGAGGGCTCATCGAGAATCCACAACTTCCTCCTGTAGAGGAGCAATCGAGCCAGGCTTGCACGACGCTTTTGGCCTTGTGACAACATCCGGAACGGCAAGTGCCTGTGCTCGGCCAAGCCAACTTCGTCCAACGCTGATTCCACGCATTCCGTGGTGACCGGCTCACCAGCGATGGCGGCCGCGGCAAGCAGGTTGTCCAAGGCATTCAGGTCTTCTTTGAGTCCAATGCCATGGCCGTTGTAAACCAGTTCGCGTTGGTATTCACTCCACTGGTTGCGCAGCGGCTTTCCTTTCCACAAGACTCTGCCAGCAGCAGGCGTAGCGAACCCTGCAAGCGTTCGCAATAGCGTGGTCTTCCCGCTGCCGTTCTCGCCGTGCACCGACAGGCACTCGCCCGGCACGATCCGGAAAGTCAAATGGTCAAACAGGCGGCGCTCCCCGCGAACGCCCGCGAGATCGAGAGCTTCAAGCATGGGCCGGGTCATAGTTCATGCACATGGGCATCCCTGGAAGGTGCGCCCTCAAGGGGCAATCTTCAAAATCATGTCTTCTCCCGATTAACTGAGAATTAGCGGGAACTTGCGTCCTACCTTGCTGTCATTTCTGGCCTAACATGAGCGTGTCAAACAAGCAAATTCAGGTTGGTAGGCGCCATGCGAATACTGTTGGTGGAAGACGACAAACTGATCGGACGGGGGATCGTGGCCGGTCTGCACAAGCACGGCATCGCGGTGCATCACGTCGGCACCGCAGAAGAAGCCGAAGCCACGCATGCGGAAGACACCTTCCATGCCCTGGTGCTCGATCTCGGGCTGCCTGACCGGGACGGCATGGAGTTGCTGGCCAGCATGCGGGCCGTCGAACCTCAATTGCCCGTCCTGATCCTCACGGCGCGGGACGCCATCGAACACAGGCTCAAAGGGCTGCATGAAGGTGCCGACGACTACATGATCAAACCGTTCGACCTGCGTGAACTCGCAGCCCGGTTGCATGCGCTGGTCAGACGCACGCAAGGCCGTGCGGCCCAGGTCATCTCGGCCGGTCCCCTGCGGCTGGAGCCGGAGAGCGGGCTGGCCTGGTTCCAGGGCGAGCCCGTCTCCTTGTCGCGCCGCGAGGTCGATCTGCTGGCCCATCTCGCCAACGCCGATGGCCGGTGGGTCCCGCCCGACATGCTCAACGAGCGCTTGTACGGCCTCGGGGAAGAGATCGGCAGCAACGCGCTGAATGTGCATATCCACAACATCCGCCGCAAGCTCGGCGCCGAAGCCATCGAGACGGTCCGTGGGCTCGGCTATCGGCTGGGCTGGAGGCTTGCATCATGAGCCTGCGGCTGCGCGCCGTTCTGATCGCCGGCATTTCG